>CANRHY010000083.1 GCA_947630515.1 uncultured Bacilli bacterium | reverse complement strand
TTTATTATTGGAGCAAAGTAAGCTATACTTATTCCTATTAATAATACTAACACACTTACCATACTTATTATTATATACTTCTTATTCATTTCATAACCTTCTTCCTTTTAAGCATAATAAAACACATAGAAATATTCTATGTGAATACACTGAAAAAGACTAGGTTATTTGCTAGTAATAACCCCCCCCAATTTTTTTATGACTGAAATTGAAAGAGATTATCTTTTTCATTTTTGTTTCTCCTATCTTTTATATTTCTATTTTAACATAAGTGAGTAGAAATTTAAAGGGGTAATTTTTATTTCATATCCAAATACACTTTTCCCTGTTCTAATTTAATATTTTTTATTTCTGCTAATTCACTTACTGTTGTAACTTTATATCCCATATTAGTTAAAACTGGAAGTACCATTTTTACTGCTTCTATTGTTTCAGGATATACTTCATGCATTAAGATAATACTTCCATCGCTAATATATTTTAGTATATGGTTATATATAGTTTTACTATCTCTTACGTGCCAGTCTCTTGTATCTATATTCCATAAAATAATAGGCATATTATAGTATTTTATAAAGTCATTATAGTTTCCATAAGGTGGTCTTATAATTTTAATTTCACTACCAGTTATTTCATTAAAAATAATATTAGTTGAATTTACTTCTTTCATTATTGTATCTTTATTTAAACTTAATAGATTTTCATGACTATATGAGTGGCTTCCAATTTCCATACCATAGTTATATAAATTTCTTACTTCACTCTTCATATCATTCATTTTATTTCCAATAAGAAAAAATGTTGCTTTAGAATTATTTAAAGTTAAAGTTTTTATTAAATCATTTGTGTATTCACTAGGTCCATCATCAAAAGTAAAAGCTACTACTTTTTTATATTTATATGTAATACTTTTCCCATAATATAAATAAACTGGATAATCAATATTACTAAATAATTTAGAATCAAAATATAAATAGATGCCATCTTTAGTTTTTTCTAAATACATATTTTTTAAATCGTCTTCTACTATAGTTTTATATATGTAAGTAGAATATTTATATTTTATACTTTCTAATATTTCACTTTTACTTACTACATTTTCACCATAAGTAACGCTTTCTTTTTCTTCATATTTATTTTTTAAAAAATATAAAAATAAATATAATAGTAAAATACTAATTATAAATAGGATATAATATCTTTTCATATATAATTATATGAAAAAAAGCTAAGTAAATTACTTAACTTTCTTCTTACTCTCTTTTAGTAAATCTCTTATTTCTTCTAGTAGTTCAATTTCTGGGTCTTTTGCTGCTACTTCTGTAGTCTCTTCTTCTTTTTTCTTATGGTTCTTAAGCATATTTATTAGTTTTACAAAGAAGAATACACAAACTGCGATTATTAGGAAGTCTACTACATTTTGTATAAATACTCCAAAATATATAACTGAATCTCCTACTTTTAAAGTAATATTTGTAAAATCAAGTCCTCCAAGTATTATTCCTATAAGAGGCATTACTACGTCACTTACTAAACTTGAAACTATTTTTCCAAAAGCAGTACCAATGATGACACCAATAGCCATATCAACTACATTACCTTTAGAAATAAATTCTTTAAATTCTTTTACTATCTTTTTCATATTTAGCACCCACTTTCACTAGAACAACTATCTTTTCTATCTAAATATTCACTAAAGAAGTTACCAAAACTTTCTTCCATATCACTTTTCATTTTATCAGTTAGTTCCATATATCCATCTGTTTGGTCTTCACTTATTCCACTAAGTAAACTATCAGCGTGTCCATCTATAACACTAACTAAATTAGGTGCATATATTCTTTTTTCTCCTGCATTTTCTCCATCTACTGTGTAATCACTTAAAACATTACTTAATAATTCTATTAATCTGTTATATCCTTCACTTCCATCTTTAGTTTTCTTAAAGCTATCTTCTTCTTTTACTAAAGTATCTCTAATATCAAGTACGTCTACATAATATATAGTATCAATTTTATTTTCTTTTGCTTCATCTATCATAGTAGGTAAAACACTTCTACACCATGGACAACTAGCAAAGCCAAAATAAACTAAAAATGTTTCTCCATCTTCTACCATATCAGCTACTTCTTCAGCACTTTTATATATAAATGGATTATCTGATGGAATATTTATACTTCTAATAGTTTTTCCATTTCTATCTTCCCCATTAAGTGACTCATATTCTAGTTTAAACTTAGCTCCATCACTTTCTAAAAAACAACCAGTTAAAGTAAATGTCACTACTAATAATAAAACACTCATTAAAATTTTCTTCATACTTCTCATCTTCACTTTCAAATATAATTTATCACATATTCTAAACTTATGCAAGCAAAAATTATAACAATACTTTACCCTCTTTATAACATGCATAAATATAACTTGGATTTTCATAATACATAGAACTATTATAATTATCTATTTTTTCTATTATAAATGAATTAAATACTTTAATTAAATTATCTACATATTTATTTTTACTTTTACTAACCATTATTATAAGTCTTTGATATACTTTACCTATATCAAAGTAACTTGGAACACTATATTTACACAATTTAACATGGTCATAAGTACCTGCTTCTATTTCACACTCACTTATAAATTCATCACTTACTTTATCTATATTTTCACAATGATATACTTCTCTAAATTATATATCTTTTCTATATTCTTTTTACCTAATTTATCTACTACATATTTTTTTGTGTTTTTAGTTTTTCTAGCAATATATTCAATTAATGAACAAGTGAAAAATAAATCATTATCTTTTTTAGGTTCTCTACCAATCATAAATTAATTACCTCCTTAAATTTAATAGTATTAAGTGCTTCTTTAGTACAAAAAGCAATTTGATGAGTAGGATATTTAAATTTAGCAAGTTCCCAAAATGCTTCTCTTGTAATCGCGCCGTTAATTAAATCTGTTATATAGTTATATATTTGGTCGTCGACAAAAGCCCCTATAACTATATCGTAATCATGCTTTTTACCATTTCTAGAATCAATAATAAAATCAAGCCACTCTTCACTCATATCTTCAAACTCTTTTATTTTTAAATTATTATTAGGTGTATATTCATAAACATTTAAAACAGGAGTTTCATATTTACTAGCCCATTTAATTGCTTGCTTTTCTAAAATGGTACAGTAAAAACCTTCACCAAAATCTTTAGCATATTTACCTTTTATAATCATAGGAGTTTCAATTTTTACATTACTACCATAATATATTTTTACACTTTCCATAACTAATCATACCTCTTATAAAGATATTACCATATTTCCATATACATAACAATGTATAAAAGTTTAAAAATAACATAAAATAAAATGAAAAGAGGTATTATGAGTAAATTAAAAAAATGGCTTTTTATACTAACCCCTATTATATTAGGTAGTATAGTAGGCTTTATAATAAGTAGTAAAATTGACTACAGTTTCTTAAGAAAGCCGCCACTTTCTCCACCTAAGTTAGCATTTCCAGTTATGTGGAGTATTATCTATTTACTACTTGGCATTTCTTACTATTTATATAGAAAAAATGAAAATGACCCTAAAGTAAATAAAGTATATTATGTATCACTATTTATAAATTATTTATGGAGTATAATATTTTTCTTACTAAAACTAAGAGGACTTGCAGTTCTTTGGATAATTCTTTTAGATATTTCAGTAATATATCTTTTTATACTATATTTAAGAAAAAATAAAATAAGCGCATACCTAAACATAATATATTTGCTATGGGTAATATTTGCAACATATTTAAACATTGGAATATATTTACTTAATTAGAAGCTCATGCTTCTTTTTTCTATTTTCATATTACATTTAAAAACTCTAGAATAGTCATTTAGTAGTGTATCATAATCACGCTTTTTATAATTAAAAACATCGCCTACTAAAAATGTAACATTATTTATATTATATTTACTTAAAACATTAAAAACTCTTTTCTTTACCATATTTATATTAACATCTCCTTCTAACACAACATAAAGAGTATCTTCTAAATACACCATACTCATTTTTCTTCACCTACTTTTAATTATAGTTAAAAAAAATATTTTTTGTTGTATTTCGACAAAACTAGATAATCTTTTTATTTACACTAAAATTTACAAAAAAAATTTATAAAGAAGAAAAAGTATTATATAATATAAATAAGGTGATTAAAATGAGGTTGTTTTTAAGTATATTATTTTGTAAATTAGCAAGTTTTATAAGTAAACTACTCGGGCATGATGGTTCTGTAGTAGGCGGGTATGTGGGTCTTAAAATATACCCTAGTGCATTAAGTAAAATAAAAATGCCTAGAATGATTATTGGTATTACAGGCTCTTCTGGAA
>CANRHY010000082.1 GCA_947630515.1 uncultured Bacilli bacterium | reverse complement strand
ATAGAAGACGTTAATGGTAAAAACTACTGTATTTATACTAAAGATGAAAAAGACGAAGATGGTAAAATAATTTCATATGCAAAAGAATGGAAAATAAATAAAAGCAATGGAACTTTAAGACTATTTAACATTAAAACTGACGAAGAATGGGATATAATATCTTCAGTACTTAATTCTTTAGATAGTGAGGTAACTAAATGACAAAGAAAAAATTTAATATAAAAAGATTTATATTAGTTATAATACTTTTAATACTAATAATAGTACTTTTAACATTAGGAATATTTTTCTTTAATTTAAGAAGAGTAAGTAAGAACTCTAAAGAAATTGAATTTACAGTTTCTTCTGGAAGTGGTGCATATGAAATACTAGAAAACTTAGAAAAAGAAAACATAATAAGAAGTGCTTTTGCCCTTAAAATATATGATAAACTTAGAAAAGGTACACAAATAGAAGCTGGAGTATATATACTTAACCAAAATATGACAGCTATAGAAATATATAAAGAATTAGAAAAAGGAGCGCAAGAAAAAAATGTAGTAAGTATTACATTTAAAGAAGGCTCTAATGTAAGAGATTTAGCTAACTTATTAGAAGAAAATGAAGTAATAACTAAAGAAGAATTAATGAGTACTTTAAAAAATACTGAATATTTAGATACACTAATAGAAAAATTTTGGTTTTTAACTGACGAAATAAAAAAAGATGGTATTTATTACACTCTAGAAGGGTATTTCTATCCTAATACTTATTTATTCTATAAGGATAGTACTCCTGAAGAAGTAATAGAAAAATTCTTAGAAGAAACAGATTTAGAACTAACTAAAGTAAAATCTGAAATAGAAACTTCTGGTTATACAGTACATGAACTACTAACACTATCTAGTATAGTTGAGTTAGAGTCTTATAATAATGAAGATAGATTAGATATAGCAGGTGTATTTAAAAATAGATTAAATGACGATATGCCACTTGAAAGCTGTGTATCTACTTATTATGCTTATGACATAAACATGGGAGAAAGAGAACTTTCTACTGATGAGATATATGACTGCAGTACTTTATATAATACAAGGTGCCAAGAATTTATTGGCCTTCCAGTAGGACCCATCGGTAACCCTAGTTTAGATAGCATAAATGCTGCATTACACCCTAGTACTCATGACTATTATTATTTCTTATCAGATATAAACTTAAAAACATACTTTAGTAAAACATATAGTGAACATATAGAAAAACAAAAAGAATTAGAAAGTGAAGGACTTTGGCTTAACTATGACGAATAACATAATACTAGAAATGGAAGAATATGCAAAAGAAAAAAACGTTCCTATAATGGAAAAAGAGGGAATTACATTTTTGCAAAATTACATAGAAGAAAAAAACATAAAAACTGTATTAGAAATAGGCACAGCTATTGGTTATAGTGCCGCTCTTATGTCACTAAAAGGCGCTAAAGTAACAAGTATCGAAAGAGATAATGAAAGATATGAAAAAGCTAAATACTTTGTAAATAAAATAGGACTAAATGATAACATTACACTAATTCACTCTGACGCCTTTGATACAAATATAACAGAAAAATATGACTTAATATTTATAGATGCAGCAAAAGCACAAAACATAAAATTTATAGAAAAATTTAAAACTAACTTAAATAAAAATGGTTCTATAATAATTGATAACATAAATTTCCATGGCTTAGTTGGAAAAAGTGAAACTATAGAATCTAAAAACCTAAGAAGTCTTGTAAGAAAAATAGAAGACTTTTTAGACTATCTAAGTGTTCAAACAGAATTTAAATATGAGAAAAAAGAAGTAGGAGATGGGTTAATAATACTTAAGGAGGCTTAAATGAACTACTTTATAATCCCAAATGATAAAAACTTGAATATTTATGAAGATAATCTAATAATACCATTAGATAACTTTAGTATTGGCTTTGATACTTACTTTACCATAGAAGAAATAGAAAGTATTAGTAAAGAAAAAGAAGTATCTATAGTAATAAATAAATTTTTACATAAAAAAGACTTAGAAAAAATAAACAAAATAAAAGATAAACTAAATAATATAAAATACATATTCATAGAAGACTTAAGTTTAATAAACTTACTTAATAAAGAAAAAATAGTATTATCTTCTTCTCATATAATAACTAACTATGAAAGTATAAATTATTTTTATGATTTAGGTATAAAAAACATAGTAGTATCAAATGAACTAACTAAAGAAGAATTACTTGAAATAAAAGAAAAAACTAAAAGTAATATATTTTACGTACTAATAGGAAGAAATACCCTAATGTATAGTAAAAGAAAACTCTTATCAAGTTACTATGAACACAAAAGCGTATTAGGACCACTACTAAAAGAAATAGAAGAAAGTGTAAGTAAAAAACACTTAATAATAAAAGAAGAAAACTCTGGTACTTGCATATTTGATAAAAACATCTTTAGTGCAAACTATATGATGAGTGAAATTAATACATTTAACTTTATAATAAACTTAAATAACATGACAAATGAAGAAAAAGAAATAATACTTAAGCACTATAAAGAAGAAAATTTAAGTGATTATATAAATGTAGAAAACTATTTTACTAAAAATAAAATAATATATAAGGTAGGTGGGGATAAATGACAGAAATACTAGCACCCGCAGGGGACTTAGAAAGACTTAAGTGGGCTCTTATATATGGAGCTGATGCAGTTTACATTGGTGGAAAAGAGTATTCTCTAAGAGCAAATTCAAAAAACTATACTCTAGAAGAAATAAAAGAAGGAGTTGAATTTGCTCACTCACTTAACAAAAAAGTTTATGTGACAGTAAACATATTACTACATAATGAAGACTTAAAAAACTTAGATGAATACTTAATTGCATTAGACAAAATTGGAATAGACGCATACATTGTAAGTGACATGGCAGTAATAAAAAAAATAAAAGAACTAAACCTAAAACCTGAAATACATATAAGTACACAAGAGTCTAGTGTAAATAAAGGGGCAGTAGCCTTTTGGAAAAGCCTAGGTGCCTCTAGAGTAGTATTAGGTAGAGAGTGTTCTAAAGAAGACATATTAGACATAATAAATAATATTGATATTGAAGTAGAAATGTTTATCCATGGCGCAATGTGTACTAGCTATAGTGGAAGATGTGTGTTATCTAACTATGTAACATATAGAGACTCTAACCGGGGAGGCTGCTCTCAAGTATGTAGATTTCTCTTTAACATGGATAACGAAACAGACTTTCAAATATGCTCTAAAGATTTATCAATGATAGATTACATAGAAGAATTAGTAGACTTAAAAATATCTTCATTAAAAATAGAAGGAAGAATGAGAAGCCTTTATTACATAGCTACAGTAGTAAATGCATACAAAACAGTAGTAACTAAAGCACTTGACAGAACCTTAACAAAAGAAACGATAGATTACTACAAAAAAGTATTAAACCGCCTAAGTAATAGAGAAAACACACCACAATTTTATAACAAAGAACCAGGTGTAAATGAACAATACTACCTAGGAAGAGAAGAAGTATCTAACCAAGACTTCTTAGGAATAGTAACAGGTTATGAAAATGGATACGCATACATTGAACAAAGAAACAACTTTAAAGTAGGAGATACTGTAGAAATATTTGGACCTAACTTATCTCCAACAAAACTAAAAGTAGAAACTCTTATTAATATAGATAACATAGAAGTAATAGACGCAAAACACCCACAAGAGAAATTAAAACTAAAAGTGCCATTTAAAGTACAAAAATATGATATAATTCGAGTACCAATATATTGACAAAATCAAACTTTTTTGATATCATTTTAAAAGTATAAAAAAGGAGAAGATTACAAAATGAAACAAAAAGATTTTTTTCTTACAAGTGAAGGATATTTAGAACTTGAAACAGAGTTAAATTATCTAAAAACTGATAAAAGAAAAGAAGTATTAAATACATTAAAAGAAGCTCGTGCTTTAGGAGATTTAAGCGAAAATGCTGAATACGACAGTGCACGTGAAGAGCAAATGAAATTAGAGTCTAGAATAAAGGAAATAGAAAATATTCTAGAACATGCTCAAATAATAGACGATGATAAAACTGAAAAAGGTGTAGTAACTATAGGTTCTACTGTAAAACTTCAATATGATGATGAAGATGACACAGAAGAATATAGAATAGTTGGTAGCCAAGAAGCAGACCCATTTAATAATAAAATATCAAATGAGTCTCCAATCGCAGCTGCTATACTAAACAAAAAAGTAGGAGACACTGTAGAAGTAAGTAGTCCAGATGGAGTATATACAGTAAAAATAATAAAAGTTGATTAGGGAGGTAAAACTTTATGAAAGAAATTAATATAAGATTAGAAGGAAAAGAATGGACAGAAATACTAGACCATGTATTTGAACACAAAAAAGCAGAT
>CANRHY010000081.1 GCA_947630515.1 uncultured Bacilli bacterium | reverse complement strand
ATCCTACATACATTGTATTACTATATGTTCCATTATAAGTTCTTGTACTTCCTATATATTGAGTTTCAGTCTTACCTTTTTCACTTGCTTGACCAGCATACAGCAATCTCAAACTTCCGTCTTCGTTTGTACGAATTATCCTCCAGTAATATCCTGCAAATGATAACCAGTTATTTGTTACATTTCCCGCATAATAATATACTTTATCATTTAAATTAGTTGCACCTGCGATATTACTTTCTATAAAATCTCCATCTTCATAATACGCACTAGCTTCTGTTACAGTTGTATCAAAATTATCTCTTTTTGTATCTATCGTATCCGGATATTGCTCTTTCATTTTTTCATATAATTGCTCCGCCAATGTTTTAGGCTTTTCTCCCTTAGTTATATACAAATTACCAGTTAAACTCTTACCCATATCATCAGTTTGATTTATATCTTCACTATTATCATATCTAAAATAAATTGTATATTCTTGAGTAGCCTTTCCCTCTATTCCAATTCCATCAGCTAACACTACGTCTTTTTTCTCTAGTGTTACTGGTACTTTCTCATAATCTTTCATAGAATAACCAGTATCACTTTCTATCTTATATTCTAGTGTTTCACTTTCAAATTGATTTATTAAATTTTCTATTATAATATTATAATAAAATACATTCTTACTTCTATTTTCTACACTAAATTTCTTAGAAGTACTCCAATTAGGTTTTATATGTTGTTCATTTATTTCTGTAGTATCTGTAAATATAATTTGTAATTCTCCTGTAGTTATTGTAATTTTCTTTTTATCTCCTCTAATATTAGCTGAAAAATAAGCAATTGTTGCAACTACTGATAATATAACCACACTTACTATACTAACTATTATATATATCTTTTCTTTCTTCTTCATAACACACCTCATTAATTAAGAGCCTCAGCACAACTAGGAGATATAGTTTCAACTTCATATGGGTCATCTGCTGTACCACTTGCGTCTGTTAGTCTTAAGCAAGATTTCAGAGAAACTACCGGACGCACGGCGTGAGTGTTGTCGACGCGAAAGTTGCCCAAGCTGCCAGGGCTGCTAGAGCCGTGCATGCTGAACACGACCGCCCAGCCATCGCTGCTGGCGTCAAGCGGACTCATTGTCCACCAGTAATTATTTCCAGTTGCACTATTTTTACCGTCTGCGGTTAAGTAATAATATGCTTTTGGACTATTTGTACCATATTTTCCTCCTGCATATGCTATTTCATCTGCTGTTATTAGTCCTATTGGATATGTTAGTTTTGCACTATTATTTGTGCCACTAAACTTATCAGCTTCTGCTTGTGAACTTTCTATTAGATTTCCTTGATAGTCTACTCCACATTTATAACTTGGGTGATAATTACTTGCTTGGCTAACTCCTCCATAACTTGAACTACCTGTTGTTAATCTTAATCCTGCTCCATAATAGAATGTACTACTTGTACCGTACCTACCACTTGGAACTGCTCTGTCATTACAATAAACTGCAGTTCTACTTATATATTTATCCCATTCATACGTTGTTTGTCCGTCACTTTTATTCATATTTGCTTTATACCAGCCATTTAATGTAACACTGTTCCCTGTTGAATTTGTATCAGCATCTGTTCCTAATATTGGAGCTGGTGTTCCATTTGTTCTATTACTACTTAATGTACCTGAATCACCATATTTAAATCCTACATACATTGGATTATTATATGTTCCATTATATGCCCTAGTTACATTTGTTCCACCTATATATTGTTCTTGACTATTTCCTTGGTCTTTCTCTGGTCCTCCATATAATAGTCTCAAACTTCCATCTTCATTGGTTCTTATGATTCTCCATAAGTATCCTGCAAATGATACCCAGTTGTTTGTTATATTACCACTAAAGTAATATACATCTTTTCCCTCTTCTGTGAAGTTTCCACTTTCTTTATATAATCCACTTACATCATAAGTAGTACCATCGTCAGTATCATGATCTCCTACTGTTTGGTCAAAATGTTTTCTTTCACCTTTATATATACTTTCATATTGTTCTAATATAGCATTAGCTAAAGTTTTTTCACCACTAGTTATATTAAGTCTTCCACTTAATGTCTTTCCCATATCATCACTTTGGTCTACTGTTTCACTATTAGGATAACTAAAAGTAATTGTATATTCTTGTGTTATATCTTTTTCTATTTTAATATTTGTAGCAAGTTCTGTATCTTGTGGTTCACTTGATAATGGTACAGGTTCAAAATCTTGCATATTGTATCCATTATTATCAGAAGTTAATTTATAAACTAAAGTATTAGAATTAAGTTCATTTACTAAATCAGAAATTATTATATTATAATATTGTGTTTCGCCACTTTGATTATCTACAGTAAATGTTTTTGTATATGTCCAATCAGGTCCAATATTATCATCAATAATTTCTTGATTATCCGTAAAGACTATGTAAAGTTCACCTATAGATATACTAACTGATGACTTTTTTGCAACTATCCTAGGTATAATATACGCAAGTGATACACCTCCTACTAATAAAAGCCCCATAATTACGCCAAAAATCAAATATTTTCTTTTCATACTACCATTATTCTCCTTATTAAATATTCTTATCTATTCTTACATTTTTATACTTCTACTATAGTTTTATCACAAATGGGGCACATTTGTCAATGATATTTTGAGACAAAGTTGGTACATTTTACTTGAGGTGAACATTATTGCTAAAAGAATATAGACTTCGAAAGCATTTATCGCAAGAAGATTTAGAAAAACTTACTGACTTAGACAGAAAAACAATATTCAGATTAGAGCATGATAAAAATTCTCCTAACTTAGATACTTTTGCTATAGTTACAGAAGCATTAGAATTAACTGACCAAGAAATTATAAGCGAAATTAGAAAAGCTAGAATAAATGCTAAAAAGAAAAAAGAAAACAAATATATAAGATAAGCTCAAATGCTTATCTTATATATTATTTTTAAGTGAAAAATAAAATCCCAGTTATGTTACACAACTGAGATTTTTAAAAAAATTTTCTTTAAATGGAAGAAAGTTTAGCAAAAAGCCAAACTTTCTTGCAGGCCTAAGGCTTCGAAAGTTTCCTAGACACCGATCAATATAATCTTATCAAAATATAGCACTAAAGTCAACAGGCAAATGACTTTTTTCTATTTGAGTTGATTTTTTTAGTATTTTATTATATACTATGGATTAGTAAAGAAATGGTGAAGTATGAAAGTTATAGGTATAGTTGTAGAATATAATCCACTTCATAATGGGCATATATATCAAATTAATGAAATTAAGAAAATGTATCCTGATAGTATTATAGTAGTAGCGATGTCTGGTTATTTTACTATGAGAGGAGAAGTAAGTATATTAAGTAAATGGGATAAAGCATATTTATCTTTATTATATGGAGTTGATATGGTACTTGAAATTCCTTTTATTTTTACTAATCAATCTGCTGATACTTTTAGTGCTTGTGCTTTAAAAATTCTAAATGAAGTTAAAATAGATACTTTAGTTTTTGGTAGTGAAAGTGGAGATACTACTCTTTTATATAAAGCTGCTAAAGCACAAATAAATAATAAAGAATTTGATGAGTGTGTTAAAGAATATATAGATATGGGTTATAACTACCCTACTAGCTTAGGTAAGAGTTTAAAAAAGTTATATAATATAGAAATAAATAAAAGTAATGATTTATTAGGTGTTAGTTATATTAAAGAGATAATTAAAAATAATTATAATATAGATATTGTTACTATAAAAAGAACTAATGATTACTTAGATACTACACTTGATTCTAGTGTGGTAAGCGCTAATAATATAAGGGAAAAACTTAAAGAAAATAAAAGTATAGAAAAGTATGTTCCTAAAAAAGTTATTCCATATATTAAAAAAATAGACTATGATTATTTATTTAATTTAGTTAAGTATAAGATTATTAGTAGTGATAGTATTAGTAACTATCATTTAGTTAAAGAGGGACTTGATAATAGAATAGTTAAATATATAGATAAAAGTACTTCTTTTGATAATTTGATTGATAACATAAAAAGTAAAAGATTTACAAATAATATGATTAGAAGAATACTTATTAATATACTTATAGGAATTGATAAAAGTACTATAAATAAATGTAAAAATGTAGAATATATTAGAGTATTAGGTCTTAGTAAAAATGGAAGTAAGTATTTAAAGAATATTAAAAAAAGTATAAACTTACCTATTATTAATAAATTTATAAATAATGATATTTTAGAAATAGAACTTAGGGTAAGTAAGATATATTCATTAATAATAGGTGAAGATATGGAAGAAGAAAAAAGGCATACAATTATGTTGTAGCCTTATTTTTTTGGTTTTATATTTACTGTAACATACCTTATATTTAAGTTACTTCTTTTAAGTATTTGTTTTATTTCTTTTTCTTTTTGATATACGTCTTTTAATATAGTTAATTCTTTTATA
>CANRHY010000080.1 GCA_947630515.1 uncultured Bacilli bacterium | reverse complement strand
TTTTTTCTTCTTTAGTAGCGTCTTTTCTATTAACACCAACTGTTAACCCTAAATAATTATAAACTTGTCCCATCCATTCAGCATCACGTACACTTAAATATTCATTAACTGTAACAATATGTACACCCTTTCCACTTAAAGCATTTAAATAAGCAGGAAGTGTAGCGGTCAAAGTTTTACCTTCACCAGTTTTCATTTCAGCAATATTACCATAATGTAAGCAAATTCCACCTATAACTTGAACTTTATAAGGCTTTTCACCAAGAACTCTATAAGCTGCTTCCCTTGCTACTGCAAAAGCAGGAACTAAAATATCTTCTAATGTTTTACCTTCATTTAAAAGACTTTTAAATTCCTCTGTTTTTGCTTTAAGTTCCATATCACTTAACTTACTCATCTCATCATCAAGTTCTAGTACTTGATCTGCAAGTTTATCAAATTTTTGTAATTCTTTATATTCATAATCAAATAATTTCTTAAATAATCCCATATTTTCATCTCCTATATAATATTGTACCAAAATGTTAAAAATTTTTAAACAAAAACCACAAAAAAAGAGCAATTATATTTGCCCTTAAACTATTTAATTAGTTTCAATAATACCATAAGTTCCGTCAAATCTTTTATAAAGAACATTTACCGAATCAGTTTTAACATCTTTATAAATATAAAAAGTATGTCCTAAAAGTTCCATTTGTACAATAGCTTCTTCCTCATCCATTGGTTTCAAATAAACTTTTTTTCTTCTTACTACATCTTCTAATTCTTCCTCGTAAATTTCTTCATCTTGATATACAATACTAGCCTTATCACGACTCATTAATTTAGACTTAAATTTTCTCATTTGACTTTCTAGCTTATCAACAACTAAATCAATTGCTGCATACATATCATTGTGAGAAACTTCAGCCCTCAAATCATATCCTCTAGTATTCATAGTAACTTCAACTTTTTGTTCTCTGCCTCTTACTTTAAATAATACTTTGACATTGACATCTTCTGGATTATCAAAATATTTTTCCATTTTAGAAAGCTTACTAATGACATACTCCTTAATAGAATCAGTTACTTCTAGCTTTTCCCCTCTTATACTATATTTCATACTTTCACCTCTCTATTAATAATATACCATATATTTAGAAAAAAAACTACTAAACAGTAGTTAATTTTACTTCTTTGACGTTTATTGCTTGATTACCCTTAGCTGTTTTAATCAATGTAAATTCTACAACATCGCCTTCACTTAAAGACCTATAGCCATCTTGTTCAATTGCAGAATAATGCACAAAAACATCTTCTCCGACACCAGCACCAATTTCAATGAATCCATAACCTTTTTCGTTATTAAACCACTTAACTCTGCCTTTTCTTGTCACACTTGCCACCTCGCTTCCAAAACTATCTTAACTTACTTTAGCGCTATAATCAAATTTTTTTATAATACAAAATCCGACAAATTACGCCAAAGCATAATAACAATAATACAATTTTTCTAAGTTTTTTGATTATATTTTGCATTAAATATTCACTTTTTTGCTTAAAATGTATTTTTTTCTTAAAAATTGCAACAATTTTACTTTTTAAACCAATAAAAATATAATAGAAGCAAATTTTAATAAATTAAACAAATATAGTTATATAATAAACGCGGAAGTGGTAAAAATGAAAGATCTTTTAATTAATTCCGCTATGAAAAATATAGAAAGGTATAAAGACTATGATAAAGAAAAGCTAGCAGAGATACGGTACGGGCTAGCAAACCTCTATCTTACAATTACAAAAACTATAGTCATATTTACCATATCATATTTACTCGGTAATTTAAAAACACTTCTACTATTAATGGCCCTATATAGTATTCTTAGACTCACCGGATTTGGAGTCCATGCAAAGAAAAGTTGGCACTGTTGGATTGCTAGCTTAGTGACATTTCTAATTCTACCGTATTTATGTGAAGTTTTAAGAATAAATCATATAGCCAAAATTATGCTATGCATGTTTTGTATAATTTTGTTAGTCTTTTACGCGCCGGCTGATACGGAAAAGAGACCATTAATAAACGCGGAAAGGCGAAGAATGTATAAGGTAGCCAGCGCATTTCTCGGTGTATTTTATACAATACTTTGCGCTTTTATACAGGATAACATAGTTAGTAATTGTTTATTCTTTGCTCTTTTACTGGAAACTATTGTTATCCTACCAATAACATACAAGTTATTTGGAGTACGATATAATAATTACTTATATTATAAAAAAGAATAAGAAAGGAGAATAAAAATGAAATTATTTGCAAGTTTAACAGCTGTTTTAGGAGAATTCATAGCTTCAGTATCATCAGGTGCATGCGTATGGAGTTTCTGGGATGAAGAAGAATGCCCCGAAAGTCTTTTAAAATAAAATTATAATAAAATTTACTACCTTTAAAAAGAACTCTAGTTTATGCTAGGGTTCTTTATTTTTAATAAACTTACAAAATTATTATTTTCATTTATAAATTGTTTAAATTCTATATTCTTAGATTCTTTAACTAACTTATTAACTATATAAAGACCATACCCTCGTCCTTCACCTTTACTAGATACACCCTTTTTATTCATTTCACTTATTTCTATTGTTTCACTAAATGAATTTTCAATATGTACAACAATAGTATCATTTTCAAAATACATATCTATAACTAATATTTTAATTTCAGAAATACTTGTAGCTTCCAAAGCATTATCTATAAGAATACCCAGTATCTTACAAATTTTATAATAAAGTTTAGAATCGAATGTTTCAAACAATTCTTTAACTTCATTAGATATAATCAAATTAAAATTTATATTATTTACATCTATATTAGCTAGTTTATAATATATAATACCCTTTATACCTGAAGGTAAGTGTGATAACTTCGAATAAAAATTAGATTTTTTCATTTGGTAATCTTCAATAATACTATCAAGAAGTTCTTCATACTCTTTAGAGTTCTTATTCTTTTTACTTTTAAGAACTATCAAATTATTTAACATTTCATGTCTATTAATTCTATCTTTTTCTAAAATTTTTTCATATTCATTCATCAAATTTAATAAAGTCTTTTGCTCTTCTTCACTACGTTTATTTTTAAAATATTGAAATATTAGTACTAAACTGAAAAATAAAAAGATAAACATAAGTACTAATGATATTAAAAACACTGTTAAGTTAAAATTATATGCAGTATATAATAGTAACATTGCAAATACTAAACATAAAGAACAAGCTAAAATTAAGAGTAGTTTACTCCACTTAGAAATCATAAAGTTTATCATTTTATTAATAAAATTTATAAACTTAGAAGGTATAAATGATAGCATTACTAAAAGTGATACTAAAATAGTACATAAAATTCTTATTATTGTTACATTCCCCAAATCACCTGAAGAATTTATATTTACAAATAAAAACACAGTAGAAAGAAAAAAATCACAAAGACACAATACACAATAAATAATAAATAATTTAAACAATGATAAAATAAAATTTTCCTTAAAAATAAATTTAAATACAATAAGTAAACTTATAAATGAAATTACTACTCTTGTAATAGAACCTAAATAATAATTACTTACATAAGAAATTATACTTAGTATCAACATTACAACAATATTAAAGACATTAAATTTCACTTTAACATTAGAAATTTTTCCATAACATCTGATTAAAGCATATAAATTAAATAATATCGTAAAATAAGCAAACAGAAAAATTAGCACACCTTTCATCTATTCTCTAACTCCTTCCTATGTGTTTTTGATAAAAATAATGCTTCTTTTCCATCATCAAAAATAACTTTACCCTCATTCCATACATACGCATCAACTCTTTTTGAATTTACAATACATGCTTTATGAGTAAAAACAAAATAATTAGGTAACATTTCTTTAATTTTAACCAAACTAAGAGGAACTTTATATTCACTTTTTTCAGTTACAATTACACTTTTCCTTTCATAAGTATCTTTATAAACATACAAAATTTTATCGAAATCTATACTATAATCATTTCTACCTATTTTATATTTAAAACTTTTTCTCAAATTTAATTGGTCAAAACAAATATCGAAAAGTTCATTTAAATTCTTTTCTGCCTCGAATTGTTTACTAACAAAATCCAATATTTGAAGTCTTTGTTTAAATGTTTCCAAAGCCATACCACCATTTACAGTAAAAATTATAATAGGACTAATCCAATCTCTTAGTCTAATCTTTCTTGCAACTTCAATCGCTGTAGTGTTACCTACCTCAAAATCTAAAATATAAATATGATTTTTATCCGTTTCCTCCACTAACTTATAAAAATCTTTACTTGCCTCATAAAACTTTTGGATAGTAAACTCATAATTATTTTTCATCATATAAGTAACTACTATATCCTCAGTCTTATCCATATGATTATGATTATCTTCTAACAAAACAAAATCTACCACTCTATTCAACTCCAATTCTTTCTTACTTAATATAATAACATTTTATTTGAAAAATAAACAGGGAATATTAGTGCCATTTTGTAATTTTTTCAATTTTTTGACAAAAAAAGACATGAATTTTAGGGTTCTTCCGAAAGTTTCCGGAGAAAGGTAGAAAGTAGATAGAAATATCTGCTTTTTAAAATTTAGAAAAATTGATA
>CANRHY010000079.1 GCA_947630515.1 uncultured Bacilli bacterium | reverse complement strand
AATAACAGATGGTAACTCTAATGCAAAAGTATATTACTTAAATAGTACAACAGATAATCCAACAGGTGAAGTAAATAAATATGAAAATGGAAAAAATACAAAAGAAATAAAAGTAGTAATAGAAACTAATAGTGAAGTAACAGTAGAATTTAATGTAAGTGGAGGATATACAAAAAATGAAAGAGTAGAAGTAAAAGACTCATATAAAGCAGTAACAGATAAAGGCTATGAAGTAACAGTAAATATAAGTAATGGAACAGTAGATAATAAAACAAAGCCAGTAGAAGAAAATAATAACTTAACATTTAAAATAACACCAAGTAATGGTTATAAATTAGATGGTGCTTCTATAACAGGAGAGGGTTGTCCAACAACATTAACAGATGGAACTTTAACATTTAATAATGTGAATAAAGATATGACATGTAATATAACACTACAAAAAAATACAGTACAAGTAAAAGTAACAATAGTAAATGGAAAGATAGGAAATAACACAACAGAAACTAGAGAAGTAGTAGTAGGGTCAACAGCAACATTTACAGGAATAACGGCAAATGATGGATATATGCTTGAACAAGCAGCTTATTCTGGCTGTGAAAACAGTACTATTAGTGGAGATAGTATATCATTTGAAAATGTACAAAAAGATATAGTTTGTGATATTACATTAAGTGAAAAATTATGTAAAGCAAGATGTGGAAGTGAAACCCTTTATGGAGAACGAGGGGCTAGTACTGGAAAGTCTGTGATATTTATGTGTACCGCAGATCAGACTACTGGTTTTCTAGAGAAGTATGTGTGGTATGAAGGTTGGTCTTGCTTTTCGGGTGCAAAACTGGCGAACGACCTTTCCGGAGTGGATTGTGGGTGGCGTTCAGGTGAGACAGTTTTCGTAGATTGGTTATTTGACTGTTAAGTCGATATCTGATATTTTATTTAGGTGATAATATGACTGAAAAAGTAATTAATTTAAAAATAGGAAGTAATATAAGAAGATATAGACTCTTATATAATATAGATAAAGGTAATATGACACAAAAGGAGTTAGCTAGGAGGATTGGCGTTACTACTTCTATGATAGGTGGGTTAGAAAGTAAAAATATAAACCAGGGAATTAGTGTATACAACTTATATAAAATAAGTGAAGTATTAGGTGTTCCAATTGATAAATTCTTTGAATAAAGCTAAATTATTAGCTTTATTTTTGCCTAGACAAATATTAGGGTAATTCATACATTATTATTGGGTTGATATGTATGATAGATAATTTAATGAGGGTTAATCCTGTTATTCTTAGCTTGTTTGCAACTTTGTTTACTTGGTTTGTTACTTTACTTGGTGCTTCGTTAGTTTTCTTTTTTAAGAAAGTTAATAGAAATATTATGGACGCGATGTTGGGGTTTGCTGCTGGTGTTATGATTGCTGCTTCTTTTTGGTCTTTACTTTCTCCTGGTATTAGTTTAGCAGAAGAATTAGGTATGAATGCTTGGGTTATTAGTTCTATTGGTTTTTTATGTGGTGGTATTATTTTATATATAGGGGATAAGATATGTAAGTTTATTTTGAAAAAACTTAAGAAAGATAATAAAGATAGTTTTAGAAGAAGTATTCTTTTAGTTAGTAGTATAAGTTTACATAATATACCTGAAGGTCTTTCAGTGGGTGTTGCTTTTGGTAGTCTTTTATATAGTATGAATGAAGGGACTTTACTTACTGCTTTAGTGTTTGCTCTTGGTATAGGGCTTCAAAATTTTCCTGAGGGAAGTGCTGTTAGTTTACCTTTAAGAAGAGAGGGGTATTCTAGAAAAACTTCATTTTTTATAGGGCAATTAAGTGGTATAGTTGAGCCTATTTCAGGTGTTATTGGGGCTTTACTTGTTATGAAGATTAGAAGTATTTTACCTTTTCTTTTATGTTTTGCAGCAGGCGCTATGATATATGTGGTTGTGGAAGAATTAATACCTGAAAGTCAAAGTAATAAATGTAAAGATTTAATGGCGTTTTTTACTTTAATAGGTTTTTCTATTATGATGGTGTTAGATGTGGCTCTTGGTTAATACACTAAATTTTCATTATTTATAAATTTACTTATTATAATCTAAGTGTTATACTTAGTTACAGGAGGTATTTGAAATGAAAAAGATTTTTAGTGTAATATTATTAGGTATTATATTTAGTGTTTTGCCTTTAGTTTTAAGTGCAGAAGAAAAAGTTAAAGTATATGTATTTGAAGCTGGAGGTTGTCCTTATTGTGAAGAAGAGTATGATTATTTGGAAGGTTTAAGTGGATATGGTACTAAATTTGAGATAATTAAAAAAGAGTTATATGTAGACCATGTTGATTGGGCTCATGGAGAAGATTATGATTTAGGAGTTAATGTTGCTAAAGCTTTTCAAAGTGCGGGATTTACAGATGCTAAGTATACTGGTACTCCGTTTGTAGTTATAAGTGATGTGTATGCTTCAACTGGATATAGTACTGATTTGGAAACTTATATTGATATGGCTTATGAAGAGGGAGATAAGGATATAGTTTCTTGTATAGAAAAGGGTAATAGTAATTGTTAAAAAACTGAAAGTAATGGTGGTGGAGGAAATACAGCTTTAATAATTATTTGTACTATTATAATTATTCTTACTTATTTAATTAAATCTAGTTATGATAAAAAGCAAATTTTTAAAGCTTTAGGGTATGAAAAGCCATCAGAAGAAGAAGTAGAAGAAGAAAATAAAGAAGAAAAAGAAGATAAAGAAAAAACTCTGGAATAACCGGAGTTTTTATAATGCTCTTTCACATAATGTTTCGTATTCTTCACCATGTGGTGTAATTGTAAATATTCTTTTGTTTTCGTCTACTATTTTTATTTTTATATCTAACCTTTTTTTAGGTAATATATCTTCAATTAAATCTGCCCATTCTATTATAGTGACACCTTTTTTCTTAAAGTATTCTGGTATACCTAAGTCTTCTTTTACGTCACTTAGTCTATATACGTCCATGTGATATAGCATAAGTTCTCCAGAATACTCTTTTATTATGTTAAAAGTTGGGGAAGTAATATTATCATTTATTCCCATACTTTTAGCAAAGGCTTTAGTAAATAAAGTTTTACCACTACCTAAATCACCAACTAGGCATATTACCATATTTGGAAATTTTTCACTTTCAATATTTTGCGCTAATTCTATAGTGTCTAAATCACTATTCGATTGTATTTTGTAATTCATATTTTTTCACCTACTTTAATTTTACAAGAAGTATATTCTTTATTCAATATATATTTATAAATTTTACAAATTTTTTTATATTTAATATATTTGCCCTTACTATTAATGTGTAAAGACATAGATTATTTTAGGAGGGAAAATGTATGTATTACGATGAAAGAGAAAATAAAATAAAGAATGAAATTAAAGATATTGAGAACTATTATAAGAATGAAAATAAGGAAATTAATAGTTATGAAGAAAATGATATTAAGTCCTGGGATACTGATATGTTACTTAATATAGATAATATTAATATTAATAATTTTAGAAAAAATGATAATTCTTTATTTAGTGAAAGTGAGGGGTTTAATAAGGGTAATAGTTTTAAATCTATTTATAAGCCATATAAAAACTATGTTTATAAAGTAGTTGTTAAGGGTAAGAAAGATGAACTTCTTTTAAAGATTCAAGAGCTTTCTTTTAGAGTTATAGATTTAGGACTTTATTTAGATGTGAATCCAAGTGATAGTATGATTTATAATGAATTTAGGGGAAGTGTTAGAGAACTTAAGAAGTATAAGGATATGTATGAAAAAACTTATGGACCACTCGAGTTATGTGAAACTGAATATTATGATAGTTATAAGTGGAGTGAAAGTCCATGGCCTTGGGTAAATGAAGGAGGTAAGTTTTAATGTTTAAGTATGAAAAAATGTTAGAGTATCCTATAAATATTAGAAAGAAAGATTTAAAAATGGCAAAAGTGATAATAGACCAATTAGGTGGAGCGAATGGAGAACTTGCGGCTAGTTTAAGGTATTTATGTCAAAGATTTACAATGCCAGATGATAAGGGAAGAGCACTTTTATCTGATATAGCTACAGAAGAACTTGGACATGTTGAAATGATTAGTACAATAGTTAGAGAACTTATTAAAGACGCTAGTGTTGATGAGATAAAGGCGGCTGGACTTGCTCCATATTATACAGAACATAATAAAGGGGTATTCCCAATAGACGCAAATGGAGTTCCATTTACTTCTGCTTATATTAATGTAACAGGAGACCCTATTGTTGATTTATCTGAAGATATGGCAGCTGAACAAAAAGCAAGAGCTGTGTATGAAAACTTAATGAACCAAACAACTGACCCAGATTTACTTGCACCTCTTAGTTTTTTAAGACAAAGAGAAGTAGTTCACTTTAATAGATTTAAAGAATTATATGATTATTATAAAGGTAAAGGATATTAATTAATTGCGACAACACTGTTGTCGCAATTCGTTTGTGTTGTTTTCAATTCGGACAACACTGTTGTCCGAATTCAAATTATGGACAATTTTAAGATTTGAAATGCAGTGCCTTTCAAATTCAAGAAGCGTCATAAAGCCTTTATTTATGGGCTTTTTTTAATATTTATGTTAAGTTTAACATAATTATATAATAGGAAAGTTATACAGAAAATGTAAAAACAATTGTAAATATACATTGACATACGCGAACA
>CANRHY010000078.1 GCA_947630515.1 uncultured Bacilli bacterium | reverse complement strand
TTAACATAAACATGAAGAGGCTACCAAGTAAATAATTGGTAGTCTTTTTTTATTTTTAAGTAAATACTATTAGTGAGGTGGATTTTATGAAAAAAATATTATTAACTTTAAGTATAATTATATTATCTCCTTTAAATATACTTGCATATTCAGAAAACATAATTGTAGGTGGAGAAAATATAGGTATAGAAATAAATTCTGATGGGCTTGTAGTAGTAGGATTTTACAAAGTAGATGGAAAATATATAGGAAGTGAAACACTAAAAGTTGGAGACGTTATACTTGAAGTAGAAGGAATAAGTACTGATTCTATTAGTGGATTAAGTAAGATAATTGATGAAAAAATAGAAGATGGGAAAGTAAATATAAAGATTAAGAGAAATGGAAAAGTAATAGATACAACACTTAATTTAGTAAAAGAAGATGGAGTTTATAAAACAGGGTTATATATAAAAGAAAAAATAGCTGGTATAGGAACTCTTACTTATATAGACCCTAGTACTCTTATTTATGGAGCTTTAGGGCATGAAATTGTTATGAGTGAAACAAATGAAAGAGTAGAAGTAAAGAATGGTTCTATATTTGATTCATATGTAAATAGTATAGATAGAAGCGCAAATGGGAGTGTTGGAAGCAAAAATGCAACAATATTATATAATAATAAAATAGGAACAATAAATGAGAATAAAGACGTTGGTATCTATGGCATATATAGTAAAGATATAAGTGGAAAGGATACTTCACCAGTCGCACAGTGGGGTGATATACATAAAGGAAGTGCTACCATATTAACTACAACTGATGATAATATAGTAGTAGAATATAATATTAATATAACTAAGTTAAATAAAAATTTAATATCTACAAATAAATCTATTTCATTTGAAATAACAGATAAAGATTTACTTCAAAAAAGTGGTGGAATTGTACAAGGAATGAGTGGTAGTCCAATTATGCAAGATGGAAAAATAATCGGTGCAGTAACCCATGTAATAGTAGATAATGTAACAAATGGATATGGAGTATTTATAAGAACAATGCTTGAAGAGGGAGAAAACTAGCCCTCTTTTTCTTGACTAAGAAATAAAATACGAGTAAAATAAAATTAGGTGAGGAAAATGAAAGAAGAAGTTGGTTATTTTACACCACAAATAAGTGTAAGATATGCTTGTACTAACA
Source organism: uncultured Bacilli bacterium (assembly GCA_947630515.1). Taxonomy (GTDB): domain Bacteria; phylum Bacillota_I; class Bacilli_A; order RF39; family UBA660; genus MGBC139354. The sequence continues at coordinate 3,550 of CANRHY010000078.1, read as the reverse complement.
ATATGGTATATTTAAAAGATTTTGATGAAGTACCATATAACGTAATTTATGCTATAGTTTCACAAACTATGAGTTTTATAATGGCTAATGGAGAATATGCTTCCGACACTATTTCTTATAAAATTTTAATAGGTAAAAAACTAGATTACTTTGAAGCTATGAGAGAGTCACGTATAAAAGAATATGACGAAAGAACTTTAATTGATTATACAGAATGCGCAACTAAGCCAGTACTTGCTTACTATACACCTGATGGGCCTAAGTTTATTAGATATAATGAGGGGGATATAGTAGTAAGTTCTAAAGAAGAATTAGAAAGAATGCTTTTTAATATAAAATCTTCTTGGGAAGAGATGATGCATCCATTAGTTAAAAAATTACTATAAAATCAATTAAATTTGTAGTATAATAAGATTATTAAAGGAGGAGTTATGAATAAAAATACAATAATAAAAGGGGTTATGTTAATTCTTTTAATAGTGTTAGCTTGTTTGTTAATTTATAAGAAGTTTTTAAAGAAAGAAAAAGAAGTGGAAGAGCCTAAGGAATTTATTTTAGAAATAACTAGCATAGAAGAAGACGCATTAAATAAAATATACGATAACGTGTATACATATAAAGTAGATGTTAAAGCAAAAATGATTAAAGAAGATATTACAAATACTCTAGAGGGAGCATTAAATAGTGATTTATTAAATACTAATGATATTTTATCCAAAATGAAATTAAGTGACTCAGTATATACTCCAACTACTTTAAAGAAAATTGGTGATATAGTTATTACTAAATGTGAAAATGATAATTTAATAATTAGTGATAAAGAACATAAAGAACTATGTGAAAGTATAAATTAACTGGAAATATTCCAGTTTTTCTTTTTGTTAGATTGAAGAAAATTAAATATTATGATAAACTTAAATTGAAGGTGTAAATATGAATGAAGAAGTAATAAATATGTTAAAAGAAAACTTAGATATATCTGAGCGTCAAATAAGAGTTGTACTTAAATTACTAGGTGAAGGCGCAACTATACCATTTATAGCAAGATATAGAAAAGAAGCTACAAATAATTTAGATGAGACACAAATTAAACTTATAAGTGACGAATATAAAAGAATAGAAAATCTTACTATTAGAAAAGAAGCAGTAATAAAATTAATAGATGAAAAAGGGCTACTTACTCCATCACTTAAAGAAGAAATACTTAAATGTACTCGTCTTAATGAAGTAGAAGACTTATATCTTCCATATAAAGAAAAGAAGAAAACTAAAGCAAGTGAAGCAATCAAATTAGGACTAGAGCCTCTTGCTAAAAAAATAATGTCTTTTCCTACAAGTGGAAATATAGAAAGTCTTACAAGTGGTTACAATATGAGTAGTGAAGATGCACTTACAGGCGCTATGTACATAATAAGTGAATGGATTAGTGATAATGCTTATTATAGAAAATGGATAAGAAATTTTGTATATAATACAAGTACCATAAAAACAAAAGTAAAAAAAGATAATAAAGATGAAGAAAAGAAATATGAAATGTATTATGATTTTTCTGAAAACTTTAAATATATAAAACATTATAGATGCTTAGCAATAAATCGTGCTGAAAAAGAAAAAGTAATAACAGTAAAACTAGAATACGACTTAGATAAAATAAAAGATTATTTATATAAATTAGTAATAAAAAATAATTCTTCTTTTGTAGTAGAATATGTAAAAAATGGGATAAATGATGCATTAAAAAGATTAATTCTTCCTAGTATAGAAAGAGAAGTAAGAAGTGAAGTAACAGAAAAAAGTGAAGAAATAGCTATAAAAACATTTAGAAAAAATCTAGAGAATTTACTACTTACTAGACCTATTAAAAATAAAGTGGTTCTTGGTTTTGACCCATCATTTAGAACAGGCTGTAAACTAGCAGTAATAGATGAAGCTGGTAATTTATTAGAAGTTAGAACAATATATCCAAATGAACCTAAGTGTGATATTGTAGGGAGTACTGCTTCTTTAAAAGAATTAATAGAAAAATATAAAGTTAATTTAATAGTTATAGGAAATGGTACTGCTTCTAGAGAAAGTGAAAAATTTGTAAGTGACGTTATTAAAGATTATAAAAATGTAAAATATGTAATAGTAAGTGAAGCAGGTGCTAGTGTATATTCAGCTAGTCCACTTGCTATAGAAGAGTTTCCTAATCTTACAGTAGAAAAAAGAAGTGCTATATCTATTGGAAGAAGAGTGCAAGACCCATTAAGTGAACTTGTTAAAATAGACCCAAAATCTATTGGAGTAGGAGAGTACCAATATGACGTTAATCAAAAAGAGTTATCCGAGTCACTTGACTATTCAGTAATGAAAATAGTAAATGAAGTGGGAGTTAATTTAAATACAGCTTCAAAAAGTATATTAAAGTATATTAGTGGTATGACTAAAAGAGTAGTAGATAATATAATGGAATATAAGGCAAAACATCACTTTAATAAAAGAAGTGAACTTAAAGATGTAAAGGGTGTAACTGATAAGATATATGAGCAATCTGTTGGCTTTCTAAGAGTTCCAACAAGTGAAAATGTTTTAGATAATACAGGGGTTCACCCAGATAATTATAAAGATGCTATAAATTTACTAAATCATTTAAATCTTGATATTAAAGATATATATACTAATGAATTTAAAAGTACTTTAGATAATGTTAATATAGAAAAGCTATCTAAAGAAACAAATATAGATATTTATACAGTAGAACTAATAGTAAGTGAGTTAAAAAGTCCTGGATTAGACCCAAGAGATACACTTCCTGCACCTATATTAAAAAGTGATATTCTAAAAATAGAAGACTTAAAAGAAGGTATGTTACTAGAAGGAACTGTAAGAAATGTTGCTTCTTTTGGAGCATTTATAGATATTGGACTTAAAAATGACGCATTAATACATATATCTAAAATGAGTAAAAACTTTGTAAGTGACCCAGGTGAAATACTTAGTGTTGGAGATATAATAAAGTGTTATGTAGATAAAATAGATTTAATTAAAAAGCAAGTTTCACTTAGTTTAATAAAGGAGTAAGGTATGAAAGAAGAAAAAATACCAACACATGTTGGAATAATTATGGACGGTAATGGTAGATGGGCAACTATGAGAGGACTCAAAAGAAGTGCTGGACATAAAGCTGGATTTAATACATTAAAAACACTAGCAACTCATATCCTTAATAGTGGTGTTAAAGTATTATCAATATTTGCTTTTTCTACAGAAAACTTTAGTAGAAGTAAAGAAGAAGTAGATTATTTAATGGATTTATTTGTAACTGGTGTTAAAACACTAAAAAAAGAATTTTCAAAATATAATATAAAAGTAATATTCTCTGGAAGAAGTAAGCCTCTACCAGATAAAGTACTAAAGGAAATGAAAAAAGTAGAAGCTTATACAGAAAATAATACAAATGGCATATTTAATATATGTTTAAATTATGGTGGTAAAGCTGAAATAGTAGATACAGCTAAAAAAATAGCTAAGCTTGTAAAAGAAGGAAAGTTAAATATAGAAGACATAG
>CANRHY010000077.1 GCA_947630515.1 uncultured Bacilli bacterium | reverse complement strand
TGGTGCAACCAATAAGTGACGAATGTGCAAGTGCTAATAATTAGAATAAATTCCTTTGTTAATTAAAAAGATATAAAATAAAGAGTAAGAAAAAAGAGAACTTACGAAAAGATATGTAAAAGGTTCTCTTTTAATATGTATTTTTATAAAAAAATAAGGGCTTGTAGTTTTGTCAAACTTTTATGACAAAACTACAATATGATACATGAAAATAATATGGAAATTGCTGACATTTATTCTGTGTTAGTGTATAATGTTAGATAATAGAGGAGTTATAATTATATGATTGATTAAAAAAATTGTAGCAAAAAAAAGAAAATAAGTCAATAAAAATATAAAAAATATTAATCTTACAATAGACGTTAGTTTTTCAAATTATATTTTAACTTTACAATTTACCAAAATTTTTAATTATTTAATCACCCTCTTGAAATTACTTTTCCTAAGTTAAATTTGCTTTTAAAATTGAGCAAAATTTTAAAAAACTTTCTCATAACAAAGATGATACCACAGATAAAAAACAGCACTTATGATTGATTAAAAAAATATTTCTAAGGGTTATAAAATAGTTAAAGGGAAAGTTCAAACTGCTTTAAATAGTATTAATTTGTCATTTCCTGAGAAATAAGGTATTTAAAATACAAAAACAGTCAGTTTATTTTGACTGTTTTTATATATATATAATTAATCAATTCTTCCACAAAGCCAATCTAGTGATATATCATACTCTTTGCAAATTTGATAAGCAAATGCAGTTAGTATTAATGTTTTTCCAGTTTCATATTGAGAAATAGTAGAAGAAGTGGTGTTAAGTTTTTTAGCAAGTTCTCTTAATGTTAAATTATGCTCTTTTCTTATTTTTTGTAATCTTGTTCCTATATCTTTTTTATTTAATGATTTAGTTTGTTTTATATTATTAAAATTATTTTCATCAGTAAGTTTAAAGATATAATCCATAGTAACACCATAAAAATTAGAGAGAGTGTTTAAATGCTTTAATGGCACTATATTATCGCCGTTCTCCCATAAAGAATATGTTTGTTGTTTTACTCCTAATAAAGATGCGACATCTTTTTGGTACATATCATTATCTTCTCTTAATTCGTAAATTCTATTATCACTCATAAATAATCACTATTATAATTTTCTCATTAAAGTAAAATATTCTAAAAATACACAAGAAAATACGAGCAAATTGCGTTATAATGAAAATAAGGAACTTGGTGATAGGTAATGATAAATGATATAAGTGTTGTTCAGAAGAAAATAAGGGATATTATTAATGATTATATTAATTTAATTTTAAATGGCAAATATATTAAAAATTTAGATTTAGATTTAGTAATTCGAGAGTTAGAAAGAATAAATATAGATTTAAGAAGAAGGGAAATAGGACTCTTAATTAATATTGAATTACATAGTGTAGATATAAATATAGGCAAAAGTAAAAGAATATTAAAATATTGTGACTATGTTAATGAAATGTTTGAGGAAATAAATAACTTAAAATATGAATTAATTTTTTATGAGGCTTTAAATTTAAGTGATGATTTAATTTTTAAAGTAAATGGTTACAATAATAGAGAAATAACTTTGCCACTTAAAATTGAAAATTTAATTGATTATAGTTTAAGTAGTAGCATTAAAAAAGATGAAATTGATATCACATTGTTATTAGTTATTATAAAAATAAAAATTTTAGTTAATCTTTATAAAGAAAGAAAATTATGGTAGTTTTATTAGGACAATTGATTGTGGGTGGGGACGCGCAAGTGTAGATAATTAAATTTTCCTCTTCTATTTTTCTGACATATGTGATAGAATAAAAATATAAAAGATAGGAGAAACAATATGAAAAAGATAATCTCTTTCAATTTAACTCATAAAAAAATTGGGGGGGGGTTATTACTAAAGAATAACCTAGTCTTTTTCAGTGTATTCACATAGAATATTTTCTATGTGTTTTTATATGTAAAAGAAAAGAGGTTATGAAATGAAAAAGAGATATTTAATAATAAGTATAGTAAGTATGTTAGTATTAATAGTAGGAGTAAGTGTAGCAATAAAAGATGGAGAAGTAAAAACTGATAGTTTAATGCCTATATTAGATAGTAGTAAAGAAACAAAAGCAAACACTCAAACATTTACAGTAGAAAGAACAAGTGATAGCAGTATAAAAACAGCATGTTACACAGTATATTTAGTAATAGATAATATAGGAGAAAATTTAAAGAATAAATTCTTTAAATATGAATTATTATCTAATAATAATATTATATCAAGTGGAGACTTTAATAATATAAATAATCAAGATAAAATAGAATTAGTAACAAAACAAAAAATAACAGAAGAAACAGGAAGGAACACATATACATTAAGATTATGGTTTAGTTATGACGAAGTTGAAGACCAAACTAAATACTTGCAAGGAGAAGAAAACACAAGAACATTTACAGGACACATATACGTAAGTGGAAATACAGGAGAATGTCCAAAAACAACAGCAGAAAAGTTAGTAGATAAATGGACAGAAGAATATGGAGAGATAGGAAAAAGAACTGATTTTAGTACAACATATACAGAACCTAGTATATTTTATGAAGATGGAGATTTTACAGAGGGAGGAAACAAAGTATATTACTTTGCAGGAGCAGTAACCAACAACTGGGTAAAATTTGCAGGATACTACTGGAGAATAATAAGAACAAATGAAGATGGAAGTTTGAGATTATTGTATGGTGGATCAGCAGCAGATAAGGGTGCTAATGATAATCAATATATAGGAAGTACAAGAACTTATAATGGAACATATAGTAATACAATGTATGTAGGATTTAAATACGGAAGTACAGGAAGTTTAAGTAGTAATAGAACAAATGGAAATAATTCATCAATTCTTGGAACTGATGGTGATACACATGACACAGGGAGTGACGTAACATTAAATGGTTGGTATAATCAAAATATAAAACCTACATATGATACGTATATAAGTAAAACTGCAGTATATTGCAATGATAGAGGTACTTCAAGTTATAATTTAAGTAGTACAATGTACTATGCAGCATATGATAGACTAAACAGTAATAAGAGACCAAGTTATAAATGTGGTGTAAAGGTAAATGGAACTTCATATAGTGGACTATATGATAGTACACAAGCAGAAGAAGATAAATTTAGCGGAATGAATAGCAAAGCTAAACTAACAAATCCAATAGGCTTAATAACAGCAGACGAAATAGTATTTGCAGGAGGAAAATATGGTACATCACTATCCTCTCCATATGCATATTATTACAACAATGCCGATGGCACTAAATCCGCAACCGGTTCAAACTACTGGTGGACAATGAGTCCGTATAACTTCATCAGCGGCTACGCGTACGTGTCCAGCGTGTACGGCTCTAACTACCCTGGCTACTTGGGCAGCGACGGCGTCTACGGCACTGGCGCCGTGCGTCCGGTAGTTTCTTTGAAATCTTGCGTTCAATTTACAGGAGATGGAGATGGCAGTGTTGATAATCCATATACAGTATCAATAGATGATACATGTGCTAGTGCTGATAATTAATAAAGTAGGTGAAGAGTAATGAAAGAAAAAAATAGTAAGAAATATATAATAGTAAGTATAGTATTTATAATATTAGTAACTATAGGTATAACTTTAGCCTACTTTATACCTAGGGTAGTAGGTGAAAAAAAGAATATAACTATTAAGTTAGATCCTTTAAATATTATATTTACAGATTCACAATCTATAAATGAAACAGGGGCAGAATTAAATTGGGAGGAACATAAATCATTTACAATAGAAAATACAAATACAGACCCATATTATTATAATATAGTACTTCAAAATTATACTAATAATTTACCTAGTGAAACTTTAGAATATAAGATAGTAAGTGAAAATGAGTTAAATATGTCGGATTATAAAACACTTCCCTTTAGTGAAGAAGAAATAGAAGTAACACTTGCAGAAAATATAAAAATAGATGGGGGAAAACTTGATGAATATACTATTTATTTTAGATATCCTAATTCAAGTAGTAAAGATCAAACAAATGATATTGGTAAAACTTTTCAGGGTAAACTTTATATAACTAAAGCAGAACCTACATTAGCGCAAAAGATAATTGAAAATAGTAATTATAAAGGTGAAAGAACTAAGTTTGATACAATACTACCAAGTAATGGAAATGATTCAAGTTATAGTATAGAAGAAGATAATGAAAGTGGATTATATAAAGAAGAAGGAGCATTTACAGAAGATATAAATGGTGATGGTAAGGGTGAACCTGTTTATTATTTTGCTGGAAATGTAACCAACAATTGGGTAAAATTCGCAGGCTACTACTGGAGAATAATAAGAACAAATGAAGATGGAAGTTTGAGGTTATTATATGGAGGACCAGAGAGTGAAAAAGGAAACAGTCAAGAACAATATATAGGTGGAACAAATGTAACTAGGGCATATAACGGAACATATAATAATCCAAGATATGTTGGCTTCAAATACGGAAGTGATAGCACATTAAGTAACAACAGACAAAATACAGATAATTCACCAATATTAGGAAGTGATAGTGACACTACTGATAGCGGAAGCAATGTAACATTGAATGGCTGGTACAATCAAAAGATAAGACCTTCTTTTGATTCGTATATAAGTAGAACAGCAGTATATTGTAATGATAGAGCAGTACCAAATGGAAAATATAGTACAAGTAGTACATTCTA
>CANRHY010000076.1 GCA_947630515.1 uncultured Bacilli bacterium | reverse complement strand
TCAGAATTTAACTCGTTTTTTAATTTTTCAAGTAATAGTAAATTTGCTGGATTTAATATTAATGATGATATATCTTCCCGAGTTTCGCACTTAATACAATAAAAAAATGTTAGTTTGTTCAGTGTTTATAAGAGTTTGCAAATATACTATCTTTGTATAATCATATTGTAACAAAAGAAACACTTATTATTTCTATGTTAAACTAATATTATCATAATAATTAAAAAAAGTAAAAGTATTTAAATAAACTATCATAAAGTTTTATATAAAAATGTGTCTATATTACAATGTAATTATACTGAAAATAAGTATGTACAAATGCCCATAATATAGTGGCTAAAGGGATATTTTTACTATTTTCATCTGCGAAACTTGGGTTATACCACAAAATCATTAATTATTCATATTTTTTTATTTTTTAAATTCTTCAATGTAAACTTGACTGATATATTCAATTGTTATATCACTATATTTATAAATTTTGTTTTTTGAATATTCAAATAAATAGCAATAATCCTGATTACTTTTTATTTTTTTCCTTTTACAAATATCTTGAAATTTATTTGAAGTAAATCCATGATTAGGACCAAGCGCTAGTTCCAAGGTTTCTTTTATTTTTTTTACTACTTGAGTTGTAGTGTAGGGATGCGTTTTTTCAATATCTTTTGGAACTTCAATAATGGCTGCTAAATTATCACTATCTTTTGTAATTGCATATTTAATGTCTGCTTCAGATTCTTTTTTGGTAGAAATTAGTCTTAATGTTTGCCCCAACGATTCATCAGAATTTAACTCGTTTTTTAATTTTTCAAGTAATAGTAAATTTGCTGGATTTAATATTAATGATGATATATCTTCATTATTTCTTGGATTCACTAAAGCAATATAAGGAGTTACTTTTTCATTTAGATTATAATTAGGAAATTGTTTTTTAAAAAATTTATTATAATTTGTAAGACATCTTTGAAATGCAGGAGATAAAATATAATCATATTCAGGTAAAATAAGATGCGTAGCTTTATTTCTTATATTTCTAATAAATGATATATTATTTTTAGTTTTGTCTGTTGTACTTGTAAAAATCTTTTCTACACATTCATCAAGTCCGATTGTTCTATTAGAATCGTCTTTATAATTAATAACATTAATGTCTTTTGCTTTATTAATAAGATATGCTTTTAGTAATAATTCCCATGCATTACAAATAAAAAAGCAAAAACCTTCTGTACGATAATTTATAGTAGGTTTATTAATAATTTCAATAGACATTAAATACGCTTCTTCTGATTTATTCAATAGCGCATTAATATAATTACTTAATTCTGTCTCTGACATTAATATCATCTCCTTTTAATTTATTATATCATGCATTTAAGCATTTTAAAACCCGAACTTTAAAAGTCCGAGTTTACTTTCTTTTTGGTAGCGGGAGGGGGATTCGAACCCTCGACATTCGCGGTATGAACGCGACGCTCTAGCCAACTGAGCTATCCCGCCATAAAACAATAAGATAATACCATAAAACTACTACTTTAGTCAAGAAAATTAAACAAAAAACTTTAATAAAATTACAAAATATGATAATATTTAAATAAAGGAAAGTGGAAAAATGAAAAAAGTACTTACATTCATAATAATATTATTACTAATATTTGCCTTTGTCTGCGGATATAATTACGTAAATGAGCCTAAAGAACACGAAACAAAAATAATAGAAAAAATAAATAACATAAATGAAAAAGAAAGTGGTTACCTTTATGTATACATGGATAAAGACGAAAACTTATGTAATTTTAATATGAAATGTGACATACCTGCATATAAAATCAAAACAACTAAACCAAATTCCTATGTTGCCAAAGTAAGTGACTATAATAATTTCCTATTAATAGAAGACGATGGATTAAAAATAGTAGACTTACAAAATGAAAAAATAAAAGAAATATCACTAAATAATGTATACGATTCATACAAACTACATACAAAAGAAACAAATAAAAAAGAGGAACTATTAGGAATTTCATGTTATATAGAAAAAGAAGGTAGCACTCAAATAGTGGAAGGCTACTATAACTATAAATTAGATAAAAAACTATACGAAACAGAAACATTTGAAGATTTAACTGTAATAGATGATAACTATGCTTATGCAAGTAGTGATACTAAAAACGAAGACTATCTACTAGACGTAAACGATGAAGTAAAAACATTTACATTTAATAGAATAGTAAACTCTGTAGTCGATATAAACAAAACAACTATGGAAGTATATTACATAAAAGAAAGAACTATAATAAAAGTAAATTCTTTCATTAATAACGAATTAATAAACATAAACCTATATTCACTAAATGGAAAAGAAATAGCCACAAACCTAAGTGACGTAAGTATTAAAGATAATAAAATATATACACTAAAAAATAATGAAGTAACAATATATAATAGTAACTTAGAAGTAGAAAAAATAATAAATATGAGTGATTACACTAATTACATGCTAATAAATAACTTTTTGGTTTCATATAAAGAAGACACTCTATACTTAATTGACCTAATAGAAGAAAACGCTCACAAATTAATATCAGACTTAAAAGATTTTGAAATTGAAAGAAAATATTCAGGCTACTTATCTGGAGGAATATTTAAAAATTTAAAAGACACTAAAGGAATATACATAGTACTAAAAAAAGATAATAATTATTTAGAAATATACTATGACTCTGAATTACAAAAAGTAGAAAGCCATAATGTTAAAATAAAATAATAATATTTCACATAAATTACAAAAAACAAATATATAATTTCAGTTAAGAAGGTGAGTATATGAATATATTAGTAGTAGATGATGAACAATTACTAAGAAACGTAATAAAAGAATATTTAGAAAGTATCAATTTAAAAGTATATGAAGCAGAAAATGGAATAGAAGCATTAAAAGTATTTAAAGAAGAAAATATAGATTTAATAATACTTGATATAATGATGCCTAAAATGGACGGATACGAAACAATAAAAGAAATAAGAAAAACATCTAACGTACCAGTAATAATGCTAACTGCAAAAAGTGAAGAATTAGATAAATTAAATAGCTTTAATTTAGGAGTAGATGACTACGTAACAAAACCATTTAGTCCTAAAGAATTAGTAGCTAGAGTAAAAGCAATATTAAAAAGAAGTGGTGTAAAAGAAGAATATACCTATAAAACTCTAAGAATAGATTATAAAGGAAGAAAAGTAACTATTAATAATAAAGAAATATCTCTAACACCAAAAGAATATGAATTACTAACATATTTTATAAAAAATGAAGGAATAGCTTTATCAAGAGAGCAATTACTAAATGTTATCTGGGGTTATGACTTCTATGGTGATGATAGAACAGTAGACACACATATAAAAATGCTTCGTCATAGTTTAAAAGAATACAAAGACTTAATAAAAACAGTAAGATCGGTAGGGTATAAATATGAAACGAAAAACTAGAAATCTAACGACACATATTTGGATTTATCTTGCAATATTTTTACTTGTAATACTAATATTTTTATGGCTTTTACAAGTATTATTTTTTGATTCATATTATAACTTAAGAACAAAATACCAAACTAACGAACTAGCTAACATAACTAAAGAATACTATAAAGAAGGAAAAGACTCAACATATTTTGATTTACTTGCCTATAACAACAATGCATGCATACAAATAATAGAAGATAATACTCTTAAATACATATCAAATACAAGAAGAGGTTGTCTATTTAATAATAAAGATGAAGAATATAAAATAGACTTTATAAACTCAAATGTATCTAAAAAAACATACACAATAACAAATGAATTATTAAAAAACAAAACACTTATGACTGGAGTAAAAATGTCAGATAACTCATATGCATTCATAAATGTAAGCCTTGAACCAACTGACCCCGCAATTAGAATAATAAGAGAAGAATTAATATATATAACCATAGGAGTATTTTCTTCTTCATTTATATTAGCATATTTTATAAGTAAAAAAGTATCATCTCCAATACTAAAAATAAATGAGCGAGCAAAAGAAATGGCTAAAGGAGACTTAATAACTCCATTTAAAGTAGATGATGATATATTAGAAATAAATGAATTAGTAGAAACTCTAGAAACAACTAAAGAAGAATTAAAAAGAGTAGACACAACAAGAAAAGATTTATTAGCTAATGTAAGCCATGATTTAAAAACACCACTTACAATGATAAAAGCATATGCAGAAACAGCAAGAGATTTAAATAAAAATAAACCTAAAAAAAGAGAAGAAAACCTAAACATAATAATAGAAGAAACCGATAGATTAACTTTACTTGTAAATGATATATTAGAATTATCTAAAAGTGAATCAAATATGACTACACTAAATAAAACAGAATTTAACTTAACAAAAGAAATAAAAGAAATAATAAAAAGATTTGATTACCTAAAAACAAATGAAGGATACAACTTAGAATTTAAAACAAAAAAAGACTATATAATAAATGCAGATAAACAAAAAATAGACCAAGTGATATATAACTTAATAACAAATGCAGTTAACTATACTGGAAAAGATAAAAAAGTAATAGTAGACATAGAAGAACATAAAAAGTATATAAGAGTTAATATAAAAGATACAGGAAAAGGTATAGATAAAGATGAAATAGATAAAATTTGGGATAAATATTATAAAAGTGATAATCATAAAAGAAATAAAGTAGGTACGGGTCTTGGCTTATCCATAGTAAAAAATATATTAATAAGTC
>CANRHY010000075.1 GCA_947630515.1 uncultured Bacilli bacterium | reverse complement strand
GTAAGTAAGTCTCTAGCTGAACTATAGTGGTCTATATCATCATATCCTGTTGTATTTGCAAAGTGAGTGTTTTCTAGTTTTAGTTCTTGTGCTTTTTCGTTCATTTTTTCTACAAATGTATCAACACTACCAAATAGTGATACAGCAAGAGAGTCAGCAGCATCAGCACCTGATGGAAGAAGTACAGCATAAAGTAAGTCTTCGTAAGTTACTGTGTCACCTACAGACAACCCTGCAACTGAAGCGTCATATGGAACACCTTCAAGCATTTCTTCTGTTATAGTTACTTCTTCATTTAAGTCAGTGATGTTTTCTATTGCAGTAAGGGTAGTCATTATTTTAGTAAGAGAAGCTATGCTAGTTTGTGCGTCAGCGTCTTTTTCATAAATTATTTTACCTTCATCTTTATTATATATTATTATATGAGGACTATATTCACCACTTAATTCTAGTGCATTTATAGTGAAAGGTAAACAAAAAATTATTGTTAAAATTATATATACTATTCTTTTCATATTATATATTTTATCATAATAAAAGACAAAAATCTTCAATTTTTTTGCCTTTATACATTTTATTTATAATTTATTCTATCTTCAAACTCTACATAATCTAGATATATCATTAATAGTAAGTACCATTTACCAGTAGTTGGGTCACTTATTACTATGTGGTCTCTTCCTGCTTGCTCGATTATACCTGTATAGATTTTATCTCTATAGTTAATTGAATCTGCATAACTAAAGTATAGTGTTGCTTTTTTGCCTTTGTTAAGTCTTAATATGTTTTCAATGTAACTTTGTTCCATAGGTAAATCTTCTAAACTACCTGGGTATGAGGTATCCCTGTATTCATCTTCTGGAAATTCTGAGGTTTTGTAATAACTTCCATTCATTTTTTAATCACTTCCTAATAATAAGATATTCATTACTTTAAAAATAGACACTTTTATTATATAATTATATTGAGGTGACATGTATGAAAGTTAATGTTGGAGTAAGTAATAGGCATATTCATTTAAGTAGGAAAGACTATGATTATTTATTTGGAAGTCAAGAACTATTAAGTATTAGAGATTTGAGTCAAAGTGGGGAATTTGCTTCAAATTTAACTTTAAGTATTAAAACAGAAAAGGGTACTATTAATAATGTTAGAGTAGTGGGGCCATTAAGAGAAAAGACGCAAATAGAGATAAGTAAAACTGATGCCCGCTACTTAGGTATAAATCCTCCAGTTAGAATGAGTGGGGAGTTAAGTAATAGTGAAAGAGTTATTTTAGTAAATGGTAATAGAAAACTAGAAACAGATGGGTGTATTTTAGCTCATAGGCATATTCATATAAATAAAGAAGAGTGTGAAAAATATGGACTTAAGGATAGAGAAGTAGTCAGTGTTAAAGTAAGTGGTGAACGCGGGGGAATTTTAGATAATGTTATGGTAAAATGCAAAGATAGTTATAATTTTGAGTTTCATGTTGATACTGATGAAGCTAATGCTTTTTTGTTAAGTAATAATGATACTGTGGAAATTATAAAGGGGAATAGTGATGAATAGAGAAGAGTTAAATAGTACTTTAGATAGTTTGTTAAATGAGGTTAAGTCTTATCAAAAAAAACTTGATTATGATGGAAAAGTAAGTAAGATAAATGAATTAACTAAGACTACAGAAGAAGAAAATTTTTGGAAAAGGGAAGATAGTCAATCTATTTTAAGTGAGTTACAGGAACTAAAAAGTAGTGTTAGTTTATATAAGGAAACATTAGATTTAATTAATGATACGGCTGAGTACTTAAGTATAGTAGAGAGTGATAGTGAAATAGAAGAAGTTCGTGATAGTATTAAGAAAGTAAAAGAAAACGTAGATAAGTTAAAGAGAGAAGTCCTTTTAAGTGGAGAGTTTGACAGGAAAGACTGCTTTTTAGAAATACATAGTGGAGCAGGAGGAACTGAGAGTAATGACTGGGCTAATATGCTTAAAAGAATGTATTTAAGGTATTTTGATAAAAATAATTTTAAGTATTCAATTATAAGTGAGCAAGAAGGGGAAGAAGTTGGTATTAAAGGCGTGGTTATTCAAGTGGAAGGGGCATATGCCTTTGGTTTATTAAAGGGAGAGACTGGAGTTCATAGGTTAGTTAGAATTAGTCCATTTGACGCTAATAAAAGAAGACATACTACTTTTGCTTCAGTTTTAGTTACACCTAAAACAGATACTTCTATAAAGATAGATATTAAAGAAGAAGATATAAGAGTAGATGTGTATAGAAGTAGTGGAGCAGGGGGGCAAAGTGTTAATACTACTGATTCAGCTGTTAGAATTACACATATTCCTACAGGGATTGTTGTTACTTGTCAAAATGAAAGAAGTCAAATAAAGAATAAAGAAAAGGCTATGGAGATTTTAAAGAGTAAGTTATATTTAATAGAAAAAGAAAATTTAGATAAAAAGTTAAGTGAACTTAAGGGTAATGTAATGGACGTTAATTTTGGTAGTCAAGTTAGAAATTATGTAATGCACCCTTATAGTATGGTAAAAGACCTTAGAACTAATTATGAAACAAGTGACGTTGTAGGTGTACTAGATGGTGATTTAGAAAATCTTATAGAAAGTTATTTAAGAAGTTAACTTTCTATTTTTTCTATTATTTGATTTGCTATATAGTTATAGCCTTCTAGAGAGGGAAAAGCATTTGTTTTGTTAGGTAGATAATATGGTTTATTTTTAAATCCTTCATATATTGGTACATAGTAAATATTTTTATTTTTTTGTTCTAGAGATTTATATTTTATATCAAGATAATTAAATATGCTTCCTATTTTTATGTCATTTTCTTTTGTTACTTCTACTATGTTATATAATCCTATTATATAGATAGGTGAGGCTGTTATTTTATGTATTTCATTTATTAAGTTATTTAACTCAATCATCATATCATCAATATAAGAAAATATTCTATCATTTTTAGTGTTTAAGAGTTCTTCATTGGATCTAATTTTGCTAAATAATTCTTCACTTCCTATAGATAATGTTATAAGGTTTGCTTCTTTTAATGCTTGAGGCAGGGTTACTCCATTTTTTATTTCATTAGTTTTTATTAATGTAATTAGGTCATTTATTCTTAAGTCTTCTTCTATAAATGTGTTATTTAGTGTAGTATAGTTTTTTTCTGTTTTTAGATAGTCAAATAAATAATCAGTATAGGAAGAGTTGTATGTGTCAAATGGGGTGTGGCCTTTAGCTAGGTCATCTCCTAGACTTAGGTATGTTTTTACTTCATGAAAATTAAATTTATAAATTAGATAGAGTAGTGGAAGCATAAGAAAAAATATTACGAGTTTTTTCTTTTTCATTTTATCATCCTCGTAATATTTTACTCGATTAATTCTATTTTAGCACCTACTTTTTGTAATTTGTCTACTATATCTTCATAACCTCTTAGGATTAGGGATATGTTATCTAGTATTGTAGTGCCTTCTGCAATGAGTCCTGCTAGTACTAAGGCAGCTCCTCCTCTTAAGTCTGGGGTATATAGGGAGGCTCCTTTTAGTTTAGTTTTTCCTTTTATTCTTAGGACATTACCTGTGCTTGTTGTATCAGCTCCCATTACATTTAAAAGACCTGCACTTACAAATCTAGATTCGTAAATATTTTCTGTTATAGTAGATACTCCCTCAGCTTGGGTTAGTAAAACTGTAAATGGTTGTTGTGCATCTGTTGGAAAACCAGGGTAGACTTGTGTGAATATTTTAGTAGGTAATACCTTTTTACATTTTGATACTATTATTTCATCATTTTTTACTTCTAGAGGAACACCTGCATCTTTTAGTTTTATTAGTACTGCATTTATATGATCTTTTATTATTCCTTTTATGTGTAAGTCTTTTCCTGTTAAGGCACCTAATATTACATAAGTTGCAGCTTCAATTCTATCTGGAAAAACTTCAGTTATACCATAATCTAATTCTTTAGTTCCCTCGATTATTATTGTGCTAGTACCTGCACCTGTTATTTTTGAGCCCATACTTATTAGGAAAGAAGCAACATTTACTATTTCTGGTTCACGAGCAGCATTTTCTATTATTGTTTGTCCTTTAGCATGAGTAGCGGCTAGCATTATGTTTATAGTTGCACCTACTGAAGCAAAGTCTAAGTATATTCTTGCTCCTTTTAATTCTTTAGCTTCTATTATGTGTTTGTTTTTTATTATTTTTACAGTTGCACCTAAAGCTTCAAATCCTTTTATATGCAAGTCTATTGGACGAGCACCTATGTTACAACCTCCTGGGAAAGATATAGAAACACGCTTAAATCTAGCAAGAAGTGTACCCATAAAATAGTATGAAGCTCGCATTTGTTCACTAAGTTCTTCTGGTATTTCTTTGTTTTTTAGTTTTGTTGTATCAACTGTTATAAAGTCTTCTTTTATTTCATATTTACAATTTAATATTTCTAATATTTTAAGTAAGTATTCTATATCTCTTATTTTAGGTACTTTATATATTGTAGCAGTACTTTTGCATAATAAAACTGCTGGTAATAAGGCCACTGCACTGTTTTTAGAACCACTTATATTGATGTCTCCAGTTAGTATGTTTCCACCTTCAATTTTTAATTTGGGCATATTTCCTCCATAGATATTTCTACTTATAATATAGGACTTATATTTAATTTTGTCAATCTAAATACACTTTTATTTACATAGAAAATACACTATTGTTAAAGATATTAGTATTATTCCTAGTATTTTTGATTTTTTTTCTAATTCTTTATATAAAAATTTACCTAGTATAAAACCTAGAAATGTGAAAGTTCCACTAAGACGAGCAAATAT
>CANRHY010000074.1 GCA_947630515.1 uncultured Bacilli bacterium | reverse complement strand
AGAAAATTATTTAATTTATTATTTTCTAAAGGTATTGCTGTTGTTATTGTTCTATCAAATCCAAGGCTTTGGTATAACATAAAAGCGCTTCCACTTATATTTGAGTTAAACGAATATATAAATGGGATACGATTTATATAGCCCAGGTTAATATTGCAATTTAAATTATTTATTCTTCCATCATTATATTTTTGCAAATCTTTTTCTTCTTTTAAAAATAATTTATATGCAAGAACTGAAGTATCATCTTTATAAGTTAATACCATATAATTTCCATATATTGATGTAAATATAAATATTCCAAAAATTAAAGACATAATTTTTTTATTAGAATTTTTTATTTTAGAAATTATTATAGTTGTAACTAAAGAAACAGCCGCAATTGCGATAATAAATATTAAATACTCTTTGTTAAAAATTACTTTATTATTAGTTAATTTATAAAAGAGAAGCATACCTATTGATAATGCTATATAAGCTAAAATACTCATTATTACTCCAATGTTGATGTTCAAATTTTCTTCTAAAGATTTGATTGTTAATAAAGATAATACAAGTGTTAC
The DNA here is from genome assembly GCA_947630515.1 of uncultured Bacilli bacterium. GTDB lineage: Bacteria > Bacillota_I > Bacilli_A > RF39 > UBA660 > MGBC139354. Next base: position 4,300 of record CANRHY010000074.1, on the reverse strand, counting down.
CATATAAAACCATCTAGCATAATAAGTAGTATTAAATAAGTAAAAAGCACTATTAAGGATAGGTACCATCATAATTATACCGCATGCTAACATTAGTATTGAAACCCAATGTTTAGGCTTTTTTAAAAAATAACTAATCGAAAGAACTATTCCAACTAAAGGTAAAAACAATTCTATGCTTGAATAATTATCTATTGTTAAAATTGCACGTTTGGTCATACTTTGAGCTGGTAATACAAAAGCTCTTAAGATTTCTAAATATCTTAATGTATTATGTCTTAACATAATACCTGGTGCCCAATTATGATTAAGTCTTGGATTAGCCGATGTAAAAAGGTAAGATGGAAGCAACACAAACATAGCCATAAGTATTCCAAGTAAACTTTCTATAAATATACTTATAAATATTTTTTTATTTATTTTGTAACTTTTTGTTATAACTTTTACTAAGAAATATAATATTACAAAAATTACTTCACCTATAAAGAAAAACCAGTTTGTTATTGCAGATAAGAATACTACAAGCGCAAATCTTCCTTTTTTGTTATCATAAACTAAGTTATCTAATGTGTATAAGAGTAATGGGAAAAAAGCTACTACATCGTGAAAATGATAAAAAAGAATATTAGTTAGTTGAAAACCAGAAAATGCATAGAGTAAACTTCCTAATACTGCATAATTTTTATTTTTAACATATCTTTTTAAAAATAAGTATGAAGTAAGACCTGCTACTGCATATTTTAATATGAATATTGGTCCTATTAAATATGGAAACCAACTCGCTGGAAACATATATCCAATTATATTAAAAGGACTAAATAGATTATAAAAACTAAAAGTTCCTATAAAATTACTTCCAAAATCATTAAACCAGGTCCATAGAATACTTCCACTTTTAATAGAATTATTAATCATGATATTAAAAGGTATTTGTTGAAAATTAAAATCGGCTATTAAATAATATATTCCTTTGCCTGCTATTATATTGGGAATTATGATTATGCATCCTAAAATAAACGATAATATAAATGCAAGTAAGGCTTTATTGTTAAATATTTTTTTCATTATTTTTCCTCTTTCTACTTACAATTATAACACGTATCATATAAATTAGTAAATCAAAGATAACAAATTTAGAGTAAGTCTCAAATGCCTATTTTTCGTTGTTTTTTGAAGCATTTGCGATTTTTTCAAAGGAATAATTAGTACTAGTTGCCATTTTTTCAAAGGAATAATTAGTACTAGTTGCCATTTTTTCAAAGGAATAATTGAAAAATAGCCATTTTTCGGCTATTTTTTAAATACAAATATTTTGCTAAATACATAATTTAATATTATTACGAGAATTTGTACTATTAATTTAATTATTTTATCATTGAAATTTAATAATGTAACAAATAAGAACATTAATCCCATATCTAAGAATAGGGTAACTAATCTTGCTGCTACAAAAGATGTTATTTCTTTAAATAGTTTTTTGCTTTTGCTTTTAAATACGAAAATTCTATTTGTTATATAAGCAAATGTTACTGCACATATCCAAGATATAATATTTGCTATTTGAAGTTCTATAGCATTATTTGGATTCAGAAATGTATATACACATGCATAATAAGATACTAAACCAATTACTGTTGTTAGTCCTCCTATTATTAGATAGTTTATTATTTCTTCATATTTTTTATATAAATTTTTTATTTTTTTTATCATTTCAATTCTCCTTAGTTTTTATATTATTACTATACAATGATATATTTGTTTTGTCAATTATAGAAATATAATCTTATGAAATATTAACAATTTCTTATTCTTCAAATTCTCCTCCATGCATCATTTTTTCTAAGTTATGTGCTTGTCTTATTGTTTTATCAGTGTTATCAGCAAAACTTTTTATTTTACAATTATTTAATAAGAAGTAACAATCTGGTCTCATTAATTCATTCGAAGCAAGATATGTATTATGAGTAGTTAGTATAGATTGAAATTCAGTTTTATTATTTATATATCTTAATATATGAGCAGATAATTCATAATGATAGAAAGCATCAAACTCATCTAAATATACAAATGATATTTTATCGCTTCTATTCATCCAGTAATAAAATAGCCAAAGTGATTTAGTTCCTGTAGATGCTACTTGGCTAAAGCGAGCAGAATCATTTTTATATTTTACTCCTAGTACTTTATCGCCACAATCATTTATTTCACACAATTTATAATCTTGTCCACACTCTTTTAAAAATTTTTCAAAGTCTTTTAATAAATCATTTTTTATTATAAAGTCATCTAAACTTTCATTGCTTTTCATAACACCAATAAATTCATTAAATCTTAAACTTCTAAACCACAACATACCATCAACAAATTCCATAAGAAGTTTAAGCGCACTATCTTTTTTCCAATAAAGAGTGTTATTATATATAAATTTTAAAATAGACATTTCTTTATTGGTTCTTTTCTTTACGTCAATAGTTTGTGCTTCTTCAATATTATTTTCATATTTATTAGTTTTATAATTGTATTTAAACAGTAATTTATCATTTTCATAAAGTTCCTCTGATAAAAGATTACAATTTTCATCTTTTTTATATGAATATTTTATATTTTTTTTATTAAATAAGAATTCATAATTAAATTCAACATTTTCATCAACACTATCACCATTTATGTAATTATTATATAAAGAATTATTAACACCTAAGTTGTCAGTTAGATGAGTAGTAATATCCATAATTGCTGCTCCTAGGTTACTTTTTCCCGAATTATTTGGACCATAAATTAATAATTTATTAACTAAATTATTTTTTATTAAATATTCATTATATTCGTAATCCTTTGTTTTAGAAAAATCTAAAACTATTTCCTCTATAAAATTTCTAAAATTTTTTACTGAAAATTTTTTTATCATAACCAATCCTCCACAATAAAATTGTTCTTAAAATTTTGTATAAAAGAAAATAATGTTTTTAAAGATAAAAACATCTATTGAACACCATTTAATCTAGAAGAAAAAAGTTTATTATCTTCATTTCTCATAAAAATTTATTATTCGTAATAATCTACGTAATTATCCTTTACTGGTATAGAATTCTTTTTAATTATATTTTCTTCAGCTTTGAATTCTTTCTTACTAAAATTTTTATTACTTGCATATAAATCGTATATAAATTGTTTATCACTATAAACTTTATTAATTGTTAGTTTTTCTTTTGACTTGATATTTATCATAATATTTTTACACCCCATATTTATTTATGTTTTTTCTTTTATATTAACATTATCTATTCTTTATTTATTAAGAAATTAAGTAATTCTTCTTTTTTCTTTTCTCCTTTAATAATATCATCTATTAGATTAATAAGTGGTAATTTTACTTTTTCTTTTTTTATTAATTCTTTTATTGATTTTAAAGTATATAGTCCTTCTATAGTTGTTTTGTTTTTATACTTTTCTGCTGTTTTTATCTTTTTGCTTCCAATCATGAAGCCATAAGTATAGTTTCTACTATTATCACTTGTACAAGTCATTAGTATATCTCCAAAACCTGCGAAAGATAGTATTGTTTTTTTGTCTCCACCAAGTTTGTCAATAAGTTCTTTTATATCGTTTAATGCTTCTGTTAAGAATAATGCTTTAGTAGAAGGAGATGTTTTCATACCATCTAACATACCAGAAGCTATAGCTATTACGTTTTTCATAGAGCCACATACTTCTATACCAATTATATCTTTAGTATCTCTTAATTTAACATAATCGTTTTCCATTACAGATTTTATAAGTTCTCTAGTTACTTTATTAGTTGTTCCTAAAGATAAGCCAATCTTTGAACCTTTTACTATGTCACTTGCAAAAGTAGGGCCTGATATTACGGCTATTTTTGTTGTGTTTATATAAGAGGATACTATTTCTGATATAAAATTTTTATCTATTCCTTTACTAGCTATTAGTATGTGTGTATTTTTACTTATGCATTTTGATAAAGATTTTACTACACTTTTCACTGCAGAAGTAGGGACCGCTATTACGACTAGGTCACTATCCCAAACAGCAGAATACATATCAGTAGTTATTTTAACTGAAGATGGAATTTTATAATTATTTAGTTTTGGACTTATTCTTGTTTTTAATAATAGATCTTTTTCAAGTGCATCATTAGTCCATAATGTTACTTCACATTTATTTTTTGTAAATATACTAGATAAAGCAACTCCAAAAGCACCTGAACCAAGTATTGTTATTTTCATTTTTTAGTCTCCTTTTTAGTAAATAATACATTAGTTTTAAATATTAAGAATAGTAA
>CANRHY010000073.1 GCA_947630515.1 uncultured Bacilli bacterium | reverse complement strand
AAACAGCATATGATTATGCTTTAGAAATGAATTATCTTAATATATGTGAAATGATAGATTGTATTAAAGACGAAAATACTGATATAGTTGTTAAGAGTGAAGAAGAAATAAAGGAAGCAGTGAATAGACTTGCTAAAAAATTAAGGGTGTGAGTTTTATGATATTAGAAGAAATAAAATCAAAAATTTTTAAAAATAAATCTGTAAAAATTTTAAGTAGTTTAAATAAATTAATAAAAATGTTACATAATGAGACTATTACAGATGGAGATGTAGTTAAAATTTTAAATAATTTAATAATGTACGGGGCTACTACAAAAGATATTGAAAGTGTTACATATGGAATAGTGCCTTTTTTATGTGCAGCAAGTGAAAGGGGATATATAAAAACTGTAGCTTATTTAATTGATAATTTAAGGTGTGATATTAATTTAGTTGGTAGTTGTAATAGTAGTCCTTTAATGTATGCAAGTTGGGGAAACTCTGTAAAGATAGTAGAAGCACTTATTAAACGTAAAGCATTATTAGATTTACAAAATGATTATAATATTACAGCTTTAATGTATGCTTGTAATAATGGTTCTTTAGAAATAGTAGATATGTTAGTTTCAAATGGAGCATTATTAGATTTACAGGATAATGATGGCTCTACAGCACTTATAATAGCATCTGAAAGAGGCTATGATAAAGTAGTAGATATATTACTTCAAAATGGTGCTAATATTAATATAAAAGATAATGAAGGTAAAACAGCATATGATTATGCTTTAGAAATGAATTATCTTAATATATGTGAAATGATAGATTGTATTAAAGACGAAAATGCTAATATAGTTGTTAAGAGTAGTGAAGAAGTAGAAGACGCGGTTAGTAAGCTTGCTAAAAAATTAAGAGGTGTAAAATGACATTAAAAACTTTAATTAAAAAAATACTTGATATGAGTTTAAGTGATGAGGAAATAGTAGATAAATTAAAAGAACTTAAAGATAATGGAGTTACTGCAAGCGAAATAGATGAGGAGACTATTGCATTTAATACCTTTTTAGGAATTGCATGTGAACATAATTATTATAAAACAGTGAAATTTTTAATTGATATGGGGTGTGATATAAACTTAAAAAATTTTTTTGGACTTACACCTCTTATGCAAGCAACCCAATGTAATAATATAGAAATAGTAGAGTTACTTATAAAAAATAATGCTAATGTAAATTTAAAGGATAAGTTTGATAAAACTGCGCTTATTAGATTATGTGATTCGTCTAATTGCGGGCAAATATCTACTATGTTATTATTACTTCAAAATAATGCAGATATAACTATTAGAGATTATAATGGTAAAACAGCCTATGATTATGCAAGTGAAAGGGGATATTATGCTACTTGTTTAGTATTAAAATCAGTAGAAGAAAATAAAAAAATAGAAATTTACGAAAAAAGTGAAGAAGAAATAAAGGAAGCAGTAAAAAAATTAAGTAAGAGACTTGGGAGGATTTAAATGAACGCAGATATTTTATTTAGTAATTTATTTAAAAGAGAAATTAGTGATATTGAATTAAAAAGTTCTTTAAAAAAATTAGTAGAAGAGGGTACTCTTTTAGAAGATATTGATAAAATAAGGTATGCTTCTTATACATTTTTATCTTTATGTGCTATGATGGGATATAAAGAAAGTGTACATTTTCTTTTAGAAATGGGGTCTAACCCAGATATAAAAGACCCATGTGGTTGGACACCTTTAATGAACTCTGTAATATATGAAAACTTAGAAATATTTAAAATGCTCGTTAATTATAGTGATTTAAATATAACAAGTTTAAATGGTAATAGTGCACTTATGATTGCTATAGAACTTGGACTTACTGAGTGTGCTAAGATACTTATAGAAAAATGTACAGACACAAGTATTAAAAATAAATATGAAGAAACTGCATATAGTATAGCATATAGAAAAAGAAATACTACTATATGTGATATGTTAAAAGGGAAGAAACTAATACTTCATAACTAAAAAAGATTGCATTATTTTCTAATATATGGTAAAATACTTTTGCTTAATCCGATACACTTTATATGTGCATGATTAAATAAAAAGCAAAGGAGGAAAAGTTTTATGAATTTAATTGACAAAATCAATAAGAAACAAATTAATCCTAATGTTCCTGAGTTTAGAGTAGGAGATACTATTAGGGTTGACGTTAAGATTATTGAAGGAAAAAGAGAAAGAATTCAAAGCTATGAAGGTGTTGTTACTGCACGTAAAGGTGGAAGTGTATCAGAAACTTTTACAGTTAGAAAACAATCTGGTAGTGTTGGAATTAACAGAGTATTTCCAGTATCGTAGTTATTAAGAAAGGTAAAGTTAGAAGAAGTAAACTTAATTTCTTAAAAGGTATGAAAGGTAGATATAAGATTAAAGAAAGAAATTAGGAAAAAACCTAATTTTTTTCTTGCACTTATTTAGTAAAATGAGTAAAATTATATTAGGTGAAAGTTATGGAAAAAGTATTAAAAATTTTTAAATCTTTACTTCCTTATATTATAATAATCATAGTAGTTGTACTTATTAGAAGTTTTATAATTACTCCAGGAATAGTAAGTGGAGATTCTATGTATGATACACTAGAAGATAAAGAGGTTGTTTTAGTAAACAAAATAGGACTACTTAGTGGTATAAAAAGATTTGATATAGTTGTATTAAAATATAATGATGGAGAAATTATTAAAAGAGTAATAGGACTTCCTAATGAAACAGTAAAATATGCTAATAATGTTTTATATATAAATGGAAAAGAAGTTAAAACTCCTATGGAATTTGAAGAAACAGATGATGTCACTATAGAAGCAGGAGAAAATGAATATGTAGTTATGGGAGATAACAGAGACGTAAGTAAAGATAGTAGACTACTTGGAGCATTTAATAGAAAAGACATTATAGGTAAAGTTAATATTAGATTGTTTCCTTTAAATAAAATTGGCATAGTAAAGTAAAGTCTCTTGTATAAAGAGATTTTTCTAATCATTAGCGTGAAAAAATGGTATAATATATTTGCATGTAGAAGATGTGAATTAAAGTGGTGGTAAATATGAAAAAAACTATTATGAAAGTGATAGTTAATATGCTAACTATTTCAAGAATTATTCTTTCATTTATTTTACTTCTTAATTTTAAAAGTATTAGTGGGTTATTCTTTTTAATAACTATAGTGCTTTTATTTATGACAGATTTTTTAGATGGATTTTTAGCTAGAAAATTTAGTGTTCAAACTAATTTTGGTGCAACTATGGATACTATTGCAGATAAAACCTTATGTATAATTTTAGTATTACTTTTATGTAGTAAATATAGAGTTAGTTATCTTTTATTAATTGGAGAAGTTATCATAGGACTTTTAAATATGTTTGCATACTTAAAAGGTTTAAAAACAAAATCAAGTTATATTGGAAAAATTAAAATGTGGTTTTTATCTATTTCTATAATTTTAGGTTATGCTTGCTATTATGGCTATGTAAATAATATTTTATTTACTGTATGTTCTATAATTACAAATATATTTCAGTTATTTGTTTTTGTAAATTATATTATTATGTTATATAATCAAATGAAAACGGGTATTAACTAATACTTGTTTTTTAACAAATAAAAGCGAATATTTTATTGACAAACATATATATCTATAGTATGATTAGATTATTGGGAGATTTAAATTGTAAGGGAGGTGTTATTATGTTAGAACAAATAAAAGAGTCATGTAACTTTGTTGCTTTAAATAGTAAATATGTAAAAATTGATTATAAAAAATTAAATGAGTATATTAATACGATTGACTATAAAAAAATTAAGTTTTGGTTAAGTAGTAATCCATATAATTTATTTGATATGGAAATGGATAAAATAATTAATTTTATGTTATTATTTGATTCTATAGATTATTGTTTTTGGGGAGAGCCTAAATGGACAATAAAAACTAAAGATGGAGAAAAAGATGGTTCAGATGCTTTATTATATGCTTTGCTAAAGTATGTAGAAAAGGTAGATAAAATTGATTTTACAAATGTTTCTTTTAAAGAATTTTCTAATATATTAAAGGGTAATACTCAAATACCTTTCTTGAAAGAAAGATATAATACTATCTTATCTATTTGTAATGTAGTTAATAAAAAAATGGATGGTAATTTTTATAATTATATTAAAAATATTAATAGGGATACAGAGTTATTTGATATTATTATTAATAACTTTAGTGACTTTAAAGATGAAAGGGAATATAATAGTAAAACAATATATTTTTATAAATTAGCTCAGTTACTTACTTCAGATATTTTACATATAAAAGAGTTACTTAATAATACAAAGGTTGATTATAGTAGTTTAGTAGGGTGTTCAGATTATAAAATACCACAAACATTAAGAGCGTTAGGAATATTAGTATATAACACTGAATTATCTGAAGTTGTTGATAATAAAAAATTAATATCTGAAAATTCAAAATATGAAGTTGAAATAAGAGCAAATACAATTGCTGTGATTAATTATATTAATTCAAAATTAGAAGATTTTTGTTCTATTGATATAAATGACTATTTATTTTTATCTTCTAAAAATGTTAAAGCATATGCAAAACCATATCATTTATGTAGAAACAAAAATTATTAAATATGGCTGTTTCCAAAATGGAAAATGCCACTAATCACGGAGTAAATTTGATATTAGTTGTCGAGGATTCCTCGGTAACTGCTTCTGATGGAAAAAAATATAAAACAAAAATATATAATTTAGATGCTATAACATTTTTGAAAAAAATGTTATATTCCAAATATGTTTGATTGAAATTAGGAGGTGAATATATGTCTAATAAAATAATAAAAGTTCAAGATGTCAGAATAAATGTAACCAATATAAATGAAAAAGATTATATTTGTATTTCAGATATAGCAAAAGCAAAAAG
>CANRHY010000072.1 GCA_947630515.1 uncultured Bacilli bacterium | reverse complement strand
GTGAACAAAGAAGAAGTTAGACGAACCCTTTACCTAAGCCTAGGCAAAAGCAGGTTCAAAATTGTAATCGTTTCCGATTATTTTAAATGGTAGATTTATAGTATCACTACTACTTGCGTCCATACAGTAACCTGTCCTGTCGAAACAAAACAGCCCCATATAAATAGATTATACCATTTACTACCATATGTTGTCAACTATTTCGTATTAAATTATATACATTAGAACCTTTCTATCATTTTAAGCCTTAAACTATTTATATCTCCTCTTTTAATACTTTCTAAGTTAGCCCTAGCTTCCTCTAAAAGTTTCATATAATCTAAAGAAGTTTCTTCATTCTTACTATCAATACCAAACTTCAAATTATCCTTACTATTTATACTAACAGCAGACTCATTTAAAAAATTTAAATCATCTAAATAAGCTCCACTTTGAATTAAATATTTAAATACATCTACCATACCATACTTTTTAGCATACATTAAAGCAGTATAACCATCTAAACACTTACTATTAACTTTAGCCCCTAATAAAACTAATATCTTAACAAGTTCTAAATGTCCATGTCTACTTGCGGTCATTAAAGCAGTAGTTTTAAAATTACTTTCATTATCAATATTAGCTCCAGCCCTTATAATCAAAGAACTAGTTTTAATAAGACCTTTTCTAACAGATATCAAAAGTGGATAATCTCCCTTTTTAGAATCTTTATAATCAATATCAGTACCGCTTTTAATAATATCTAAAGCTTTATCATAGTCACTTCCCTCACTATATCTTTCCATTAATAAGTCAAATAGTCTACTATCTTCTTTTACTACTCTAATATTTTTTCTAAAACTCATAATACTTTCTTTATCAAGACTATATTCTTTTAAAAATCTCTCTTTTTCTAAAGATACCTCTTCTAGCATGGCTTTTTCACCTTCTTTAATTCACTTTCCATAATCTTAGTAGAAATTTCTAATACTTTATCATAATCTTCACACTTCAAACTATCAAAGTTTATTATATCTTTAATTTCATCTATAGTCTTATCTTCTATATTAAGAGCATATACGTTATCATAAATCATTTTACCATTTAATAAATTATCATTATAAATTAATGTACTTATATTAACAGTAGATGGAACACTCTTCTTAGTAACATTTCCTAAAGAATTAAACGCATCTTCTAAAGCAATAATAGAATCAATATAAGTAGACGGAATAACAGGTGCATCAGAATAAAAAGTATAAATAGGTACATTTTCTTTTATAGTAGAAACCATAATTAATTTAATAGGCACATTTTCTTTAATTAAAACTCCATCTTCATAAATAGTAATTCCTAGAGCACTAGCATAACTAATTAACTTTTGTATAAGTTCTACATGAGAAACTACAGGACACTCTAAAGATGCAACTTTATGCCAACCAAATCTATTTTGAATATCAAAAATACTTTTACCTCTTTTAATAATATTGTTACTATCTTGGAAGTTACTTATAATTTGTGGCTTAACTAGAGTAACTAACTTTCCACCATTTAATAAAATTTTACTTTCTTCTAAAATTTCTCTTTCATGTAAAACTTTATCATATTCTTTAAACTTAGAAGTATAATACTCTATTAATTCTTCTGCTTTTTTAATTCTATCATTTAACTCTTTTGCCTTATCCTTTAAAAGATTTTCACTAATAATACTTCTTAAATCTTGCACGCTAGCAGGTTCTTTAGAAGAAGCCATTGCATTTAACGCACCTTTTAACTTTTTAATCTCTTCTATACTAGAACTATTTAAACTTTCTACAAATGTATTTATATCATCTTCTGTTTTAAACATATTATTAATAATTGCATCATACACACACCACTTTGGAGCATTAAATTTAATTAAATCATCTGCTTCTTCTATAGCATTAAATAACTCACTACAAGAAGGAAGTTTAGAAAACATATCTTTATTATTAAAAGCAAATTCATACATAATACTAACTAAATTTACAAGTTCCTCACTTATATTCTTTTTATTAACTAATATATCATTTGATACTTTAAAAAATAATGAAGGCTCCATATAATCTAGTCTAATAACTTTAACTCTTCTAGAAAGTGGTCCAGATAATTCTCTCATATCATTTTTAGCTAAAATAACTTGTAAATTATTTTTATATTCTTCTTTTATACCAATATTCCCAAATTGATTAGTATTTATTTCTCCACTTTGTAAAAACTTAAGTAAAAATGCATCTGCTTCTATTCTAGATTTATCAAATTCATCTATAAATAACAAAAGTTTTTTACCCTTATTTACTTCATTTATTGCTTGCGTTAAAATACCAGAAATAATAACATTTTCTGCATCTCCCTTAATAGCAGCACCTATATCAATTTCTTCATAAAACTCAGCCTTACCAGTAGTACCATCACATTGATAATCTATTAATATTACCTCTTCATTAAAAACACTTTGAGCTATTTTCCTGTAAGCTTTAGCATAAGCAGTTTTACCTGCTCCAGGAGGCCCCTCTAAACAAAGAGCATGAATATCTTGTCCAGAACCTACACTCTTTTTTCTAAACATATTTAATCCTAAAATAACATCCCAAGTAAGAGAGTCAGTTGGATAATATCCTATTTTTTCTAATCCTTTTTTTATTTCATCAAAGTTCATACCAAAACCTCTTTTCACAAAAATTTATTATATAATATTCGCAATTATTAGTCAATCAAAGCCTTGCTTTTAACTTTAAAACAGCTTTCATTTGTTCTTCTTCTGTAGGTATTTCTAAGCATCTTACGTCTTCTATAGTACATTCCATCAAATCTTTTAAAATATAAATTATCTCGTCATATTCACTTTCATTATCATAAATACCTGCGAATGTCTTTTCTAAAGCATGGTCACACGGAGTACTACCTAAAAAATCTTTTTTAAAAATATCTGCTCCATGACTAATAAGTAACCTTACATTATCTAATCTTCCATAATGACTTGCAAGCATTAACTCAGTCATAGTACCAACATTTTCTTTATTAATTTCTGCCCCATGACTTATTAAATAACTACTAATTTCTGTACTTTTATTTTTTACAGCGCACATTAATGGAGTCCAATTGTCTTTTCCTTGAATGTTTATATTGCACCCAATATCAACAAGATACTTAGCTAAACTAACCATATCATTATCACATGCATAACATAAAAGCGTATCACCTACATGTCTACATTTATCTACTTCTTTTCCACTTGCATTCATACTTTTTAAACATTCTATTATTTCTTCTTCGTTTATCTCATTATAAAAAGCTTTTCTTATTAAATCATAAAGTATCATATCTACCTCTTTCTTTTTAACACACTAGGATTATCTAAGTACACTAATGTTTCAAACTTTCTTTCATTAACTTTAATAAGTCCACTAAGTAAATCTGTAACACTATTTACTTTATATAAAAATCCCCTAAATCCAGTAAGGTCTAACCTATTAAAATCACTTTCAAAACAAAACCAATACACTTGTGCCTTATTAGATAAATTTTTAACTTCATCTATTGGGTCAAAATCAGCAAAAACTACACATTTCTCTGCTTTTCTACTTATTAAATACTCATCAAGATTTTCTTTTATAATTTTATAAGTAGTCCCGTCTTTAGTAATAGGTTTACTTGTTTTACTATCCCCATAACCATCTTCACCAAACTCTGTAAGTACTCTAACAAACTCATTAATATCCATAGTTTTCTTTACTTTCTCTATTTGAACATTAACTCTTTCATTAAATCCAACTAAAACTTTAACACCTTTTTTTAAAAGTTCAATTGCAATAATTGCAAGCATACCAGAATACTCACTCATACTACCAGATAAATCAAAATAGAACGATAAAGGAACACTTTCAAATTTACCTTCTTCATATTGATAACCATACTTATCAAGTAAAACTTTAGTAACTTCTTTAGTCTTTAAATGTTTAATAACATCTTTGATTTCCCATTTATAATATCCAGCACTCTTTTCTAAATTAGTACTCCTTACATTTAAATCAGTTCTCCTACTTATAAATCTTTGATTTAAAAACTTATTAATTAAAGTTCTAACAATACTAGGAGGTACTACTCCTTCATATGACGAATCAATAGAATATCCATCACTCCTCTCTCTTTCCTTAAATGAAGGTAACTCTCCTAACTTTCCTAAAAACTCATTTATCTCTTTTTCTCTTTCTATTCTCTCTTTTTGCTCTTTAATTTTCTCTATAGTATCCCTAAGTGCCTTCAACTTTTGCTTCTTTATCTCTGCTTCACTTAACTTACCATTAGATTTATCTTGTTTTTTCTTTGCTTCTTTACCTTCTTCTTTGTTTTGGCTGGTTTCCTCTTTTATACCTTCTTTATGAGAGTTTTTATCTAATTTATTTGTTTGATTAGATTTATCTTTACCATCTTTACTTAATTTATCTTCTTTTGAATTTTTGTCTAAACTTTTGCTTTGTTTTTGACTAGAATTTATTTTACTACTTTCATTAATAGAAGGAGTTTTATTGCCTAGTTTATCATTAGTTTCTTTATTATCACCATCTTTAGTAGCATCTTTTCCTAACTCTCCATTTTTTAAATTTTTATCTAAACTTTCATCTTGGTTTTTGCTACCATTTAAAGAAGACTCTCCTAACTTTCCCATTTCAGAATCATTACCTAATCTTCCGTTTTGATTTTGATTAGAATTATTTTGCTCATCACCGATCGAAGAATTACTTCCTATATTACCATCTTCTAAAGAACTATTCTTTTTACTACCTTTTTCAGATATATCACCATTTGAACCAGAATTTCCACTGGTACTATTTTGGCTATCACCCTCACTATTTTGACCGAAAGGATTTGGAATTGGAGGCATAGAAGAATTTTGCTCTTGACTAGATTTATCTTCTTTTTCTGTTTCACTATTTCCATTATTAGATGGTGTGTTTTTATTTTCTTCGTTACTTGATTCTTGATTAGGTTCATCATCAGTTTTACTCTTTTGTTCTTTATCTGCTCCACTTTGATTTTT
>CANRHY010000071.1 GCA_947630515.1 uncultured Bacilli bacterium | reverse complement strand
AGAAATTTAATAATATTAACAAGTATACTACTTACAATAATACTAAGTACAAGTTATGCAATATTTGTAGTAAATACCAATGAATATAAAGCAAGTGAATTACTTGTAAGTAATTTACTATATGGAATACAAATAGATAATCAAAATACAACAACGGTAACAACAAGTGAAACAAAAGTAGTAACAATAAAAATAACTTCATTAAATGGAATAGATAGTAAATATAGTTTAGAGTATAGAATAACAAGTGGAAATGATAAAGCTAAAGTCTATTACTTAAAAGATATAACACCACAGGGAGAAATAGAAGAATATAATAAGAATACACATACAAAAGAAATAAAAGTAGTAATAGAAACAGACAATGAAGTAACAGTATCCTTTAATGTAAGTGGAGGATATAAAGGAAAAGAAGAAGTAGGAACTACACAAAATTACATAGCAGTAACAACAAAAGGCTATGAGGTAACAGTAAATGTACCAAACGGACATGCAGATAAAAGCCCAAAACAAGTAGAAGAGAATGGCACAGTAACATTTACCGTTACAGCAGAAGAAGGATATACAACAGAAGGAATGATAGTAGAAGGAGATAGTTGTACAATAGAAGGTGATACAGTAAAAGTAGAAACTGTAACACAAGATATAGAATGTACAGCAATATTAGCAGAAGATAAACTAAAAACAATATTAGTAGCAGACTTTTATAAAAAAATGAAGGAACAATATTCAGATATTATAGATACAAAAAGAACAAGTTTTAATGGATTTTATACCACGGCAAGTGCATATATAGAAGATGGCGATTTTATAGAAAGTGAAATTGTAGGTACGACTGATTTAAAAGATAAAGTATATTATTATAGTGGAGCAGTAACCAACAACTGGGTATCATTTGCAGGCTTTTACTGGAGAATAATCAGAACAAATGAAGATGGAAGTTTGAGATTATTATACGCAGGCTTAGCAAGTGATGAAGGAAAAACAGGAACGCAATATATAGGAAGTATTAGAACTTATAATTCGTCATATAATGATACAATGTATGTAGGCTTCAAATATGGAAGCACTGGCACATTAAGTAATAATAGACAGAATACAAATAATTCGCTAATACTAGGCCCTGATAAGGATACACATGATAGTGGAAGCGAAGTAACCTTAAATGGCTGGTATAATCAATACTTAATGGGAAATCAAGACACAAATGGTAAAAACTGGGATAAATATATAAGTAGAACAGCAGTATATTGTAATGATAGAGCAACAAGTACAACATATAATGCTACAAGTACAATGTACTATGCAGCTTATGATAGATTAGAAAGACGTGGAAGACCAAGTTTCAAATGTGGAGTAAACTATCAAGGAAAACTTATAGAAGGCACACAATCCGAAGCTGATAAATTTAGCGGAGCGAATGATAAAGCTAAACTAACAAACCCAATAGGATTAATGACAGCGGATGAGGTTACTTATGCCGGTGGGTGCTATGGCTCATTTTCGCGCTCTTCACAGCCATATTACTATACGAACGCTTATGGGGGGAAGCGCTGTCGGCTCTGTTTGGTGGTGGACTATGACACCTTATAAGCTATCAGATGGTACACGCGTATTTTTTGTGTCTGGTTCAGTTAATCCTGGATACATGGTGGCTACACCTGTTACGGGGAAAGACGCTGCACGTCCAGTGATCTCTCTAAAATCTTGCGTAACTTTATCAAACGCAACAGGTGAGGTAAATTTTGCTGATGGTAAAGAAATTAACGACCCATTCATAGTTCAACCAATAAGTGACGAATGTGCTGCTGCTAATAACTAAAGGGGGGGAAATATGACAGAAAAAATGATAAATAAAAAAGTAGGAAATAATATAAAAAGATATAGATTATTATATAATATAGATAAAGGTAATATGACACAAAAAGATTTAGCTGAAAGAATTGGTGTTAGTACTTCACTTATTGGTGGACTTGAAAGTAATAATTTAAGCCAAGGTATCAGTATATATAATTTATACAAAATAAGTGAAGTACTAAGAGTTCCTATAAATAAATTCTTTGAATAATAAAAACAGGTTCTCGGATTTCTAGTGGGAAGTAACGAGGACTAAAAATTAAAGCGAAAAAATTAAAAACTAGAATTTCTGGTGGGAAATTAAGAAAAAAAACTAGAATTTCTAGTGGGAAGTGGAGTGAGAGAAATCTCACCCTTTTTTATGTACAATGAAATTTAGAAAGTATAAAATATAAATTAATCTTTTTAAGAAATAATTAAAGGAAGTGAGGTGTTAAAAATGGAAGAAATAATAAATAAATTAAGAAAGAGCAAAAGAAAGGTAAATAAAGTATTTAATATGCTAAGAAGTGAAGTAGATTTAAAAGATAGCTTAGTAGATTCAAGAATATTAGAAGAACTAACTACATTAGCAAAAATAAACGAAGAATTAACAGAGATAATTTACTTTATTTTAGATATCAAAAATTCTTAAAATAGCATTTTAGATAGTTTTCAATTTTTCTTAAAATATGTTTTTTAGAAAAGCATAAAAAAGTAGTAAAAAATGGCAAAAAACAGGTATTAAAAATTTAACATCAAAAATACCTGTTTTTCTAAGGTTTAACCTAGGTTTTATTAAAATTTATTTCCCACTAGAAATTCTAGAGCCTAAAAACATGAGTAGCAAAATTACTCATGTTTTTTTATAAGTTCAAATCTATGTATTTGTTCTACATCTGGGTATTTTTCTTTATCAACTAAACTTGTAAACATAGATAGTGGTCTTACCCATAATTCTTCACTACCTTCATGTGTATAAACAACACAATCTTCTAATGTTATATACAAATTACTCTATGAAGTGACCCTTTAAAATGCCTGTATATTCCATTTACTTTAACTTCCAAATTAATCCTCCTTTAATAAATTATAAACTTCTTCTAAACTTAACTTGAAACTCTTATCATACTTAGGTAATAAATGTAAATGAAAATGTTTTATCTTTTGAGCTTCTCCATTATTATTGATAATTATAATACTAGCTGGATTTAACTTCTTTTCAATTCTCTTTTTAAAAACTTTTGCTACTTCCATAATATGAGTTAAAACACCAATATCAATATCATCAAACCCAGAATAATGCTTTTTAGGTATAATTAATGTATGTCCAGTGTCATTTGGAAAAGCATCTAAAAATACCTTAATTAACTCATCTTCATACAAAGTATAAGAAGAAACACTCCCACTCACAATATCACAAAATAAACAATCCATATTGACTCTCCTCCTAAAAAAAATTATAAAAGATAAACAAAAATTAGTCAACATAAACTATACTAAAAAAAATCTACTTCATAAATTATAATGTAGGTGGTAATAAATGAATATAGAAAAAGATTTTTTAATGAAAAATAATGATATAATATATTTTGATAATGCAGCTACTACATTTAAACCTATAAGTGTAATCAACAAAGAAATGGAATACTTGACAAAATACACTGCCTCTTCCCATCGGGGAGACTATAATATAAGTTTTAAAGTAGATGATGAAATAGATAGTACGAGAGACCTTGTAAGAGAATTTATAAATGCTCGTTTTAAAGAAGAAATAATATTTACCCTAAATGCTACAGATAGCCTAAATATGATAGTAAATGGATTTTTTGAAAACTATCTGCAAGATGGAGACGAAGTAATACTAAGTAAAAGTGAGCATGCTTCTAACATACTTCCATGGATGATGCTAAAAAGAAGAAAAAAAATAAACATAAAATATGCTTCCTTAGATAACGAAAACAAACTAACAGTAGAAAGTGTTAAAAAAACAATAACAAAAAACACTAAAGTTATAAGTCTTGCCCACATAACTAATGTAGTAGGTGATGAAAGAGACATAAAAGAAATAACAAAAATCGCACACAAAAAAGGAATATTAGTAGTTGTTGACGCTTCCCAAAGTGCTCCACATAAAAAAATAGATGTCCAAGATTTAGACGCTGACTTCTTAGCTTTCTCTGCCCATAAAATGTGTGGCCCAACAGGAGTAGGAGTATTATATGGGAAAATTGAACTACTAAATAAATTAGTCCCTACACGTTTTGGTGGAGGTATGAATGAGAGTTACAAAGAAAGTGAAATTGAACTTCTTAGTTTACCATATAGATTAGAAGCAGGTACACCAAATATAAGTGGAATAATAGCTTTTAAAGAGGCAATAAATTACATAAATAAAGTAGGAATGGATTACATTGAAAACAAAGAAAAACATCTTAGAAACTATTTAATTAATGAGCTAAAAAAACTTCCATATATAAACATATATAACGAAACAAGTAAAGCTAGTATAGTACTTATAAACATAGATGGAATAACTTCAGGTGATTTAGGACTATACTTAAACACTAAAAACATATGCGTAAGAAGTGGTAAACATTGTGTAAAAATGTTAGAAGATGAAGCCCCATTTTCAGATACTGTAAGAATAAGTTTTTACTTTTATAACTCTTATGAAGAAATAGATAAACTAATACTAGCCCTTAAAGATTACTATGGAATAAAAAAATTTGCAAAAAATTAAAAAAATTAAAAACTACCAAAATTAAAAATTCGATATAAAAAATGTATCGAATTTTTAATTTTGGTTAAAATTTCATTAATTTCTGTCAAAAATCGCGAATTTTGCTATGCGAATTTTAAATTTCTGCAGTTTGACAAAGCTTTTATAACCTGTTAAAATGCATAGTCGAAAGGAGGAAAAATGCTAAATAGTGTAGTACTTGTAGGAAGACTCACTTCTGATCCAACTATTATAGAAGGAGAAAACGGATTAAAAAGAAGTACCATTTTAATCGCAGTACCAAGGTCATATAAAAATCTTGAAGGAAAATATGAAACAGATTTTATAAGATGTACATTATGGAACATGGTAGCTTCACACACTTGTGAATATTGTAAAAAAGGTGATGTAGTTGGAGTAAAAGGAAGAGTCCAATCTTCTACATATGAAAAAGATGGAAAGACAGAATACAGATTAGAAATAATTGCAGAAAAAATATCTTTCTTATCTAGTACAATGATGAAAGAAGAATAAAATTTTCTCTTCTTTCATACTCTCACCTTTAAAAAAATAACCAAATATAGTATAATTACATTGGTAGTGTAGTGATAATTAATACTATAGTTTTTTGGTCATAGTTCTATCCACCTCCCGTGGACACTTATTAAAGTGCCACTTAATTTGAAAATTAATTAATAAAAA
>CANRHY010000070.1 GCA_947630515.1 uncultured Bacilli bacterium | reverse complement strand
GCTCTTCAATAGAACTATCATGTGACGCTCCAATAAGACCACCATATATAGCATATATGCAAGGCTCACTTACATATAACTATGGTAAACTAGGACTAACAAAAGCAATAGAAGTACTATTAGAAAGTAAAAAATAATATGAAAATGGAATTTATATTTGATACTAATAAATTAAAAGAAACAGGATATAAAGAAAAACAATGTCTTGATAAAATAAGAGAACATTTTAATAGTTATAAAAGCAAAACTATTAAAGAAACAAAAAAAGGAATATTTATAGGCTCTGAAGAAGACTGGAACGCTTTTGCTAGTACTTCAATATTTCCATATACTAATTGGTTTTTAAAAGTTATAAAAGAGTGGTATTGGTATAAAGATGAAGGCGATGGTTATAAAAAAGGAGATTGCTTAAAAGCTTATTATGAGGTAAAAGCAATTAATGATTATCAAACATAAACGCTGAGTAGAAACAAAATAATTCTATTCAGTTTTTTTGCCCACTCACAAATAAAATCATTGAATACATTATATTAGGTGATGAATAAATGCTAAATCTAGTATTAATAAAAAATGTTTTAATAATTGCTATAGCTAGTAGCATTATATCCACTTCACTAATACAAAGACTAAAAGAGGGAACAAAAAGTAAAAAATTTATGCTATTAAAATCTTTCATAATTTCTATGATTATAGGCATAACTTTTAGTTTAACATTTTCAGATATAAATATAATTTACTCTATTTGGGTAGGTCTAATTAGCTTCATAGGCGCTGATGCTATATACAAAATGTTTGAAGACAAAATATTTAGTAGCTTAAGTGACTTAGAAGATATTATATATATAGAAAGGGGTAAGAAAAAATGAATCTTAAATATCCTTTAAACTATATAGCTATTACAGAATACTATCGTAGTGGAGTACATAACGGATTAGATTTAGGTTGGAACTATTCTTATGGTGGACCTAACGTGGACGTATATGCTTCATATGATGGAGAAGTAGTAGATGTAAGAAAAGACTATAACCAAACAGACACTACTGGTTCTTCTTATGGAAACTATGTAAGAATAAGACACATTAACGGATTTGAAACACTATACGCTCATCTTGCTTATAACACAGTAACAGTTAACGTTGGAGACATAGTAAAACAAGGAACAAAAATAGGAAACATGGGTGCCACAGGAAGAGCAGATGGCAATCACTTACATTATGAAGTATTCATAAATGGAGTAAAAGTAAACCCTATTGATTATACTTATGTTTACAAAGGACAAATAACTTCAAGTAATCCTGAAGCCACAGTAGGATTACTATACTTACCAGATATAGATGTACCTTGTAAAGAGGAAGAAGAACTAAAGAAAAAAATACAAGAGTTAGAAGATAAACTATCGCTCCAAACAAAAGAAATAGAATCACTTAAAGAAGAGTTAAATAACTATTCTAATATAATATTCACATATAACGTAGAAAAAACCTCACTTTATCAAATAGAACTATATGAAGGAGAAGAATTACTAATAAGAAATAAATCATAAATACAAAGACTAAAATCTTTGTATTTTTCTATCTTTAAAAATACCTAATTAATTGATATAATATTTATAGAATAGAAAGAGGTACAAAATGAAAAGAATATTAACCTATAGTATATTAATAATAATCTTTGCTTCTCTTGGTATAGTAGGTCTTACTCATGAACCTACAGTAGAAACACCAAAGCTAGATATAATAAATAACACATATTACAAATATGATTATGAAACAAACACTTTTGAAACACTAAACTTTAAAGAAAAAGAAATAGTATATGAGGGCTCTTCACTGGGCATTGATAACTGCAAGGCATATACTTACGATACAGAAAACAAAAACATAAACTTCACATGTGGAAAAACTTTAAAATTAGTAGTAACATCTGACATAGGATTAGTAATTAACAAAGATAATCAAAACTACTATTTTTACAAAAATGAAACTGATAGTTATAAAAAAGAATTTAATACACTTTTTAATATAGATTTAGATGAATATACAGAAGATGGAATAAACAAACTTAACGAAAAAGAAATAACTTTAGAAGAATTACAAGAAGAAGAAAATACAACTTATGTATACGTAATAAGTAAAAGTTGCACTAGCACATGCATATTACTAAATAATAAAATAGATTCGTTTTCTACTGAGTATGAAGTAAAATATCTAAACATTAATAACATAGAAGAAGATGCACTAAATACATTACTTAATGGTTTCACGCTTAGTGATAATAGACCTAGCATATTAACAGTAGAAAATGGTTTAGTTACAAATGTATTAACACTAGAAATCGAAGGCTTTGATATAGATAAATACGATAACATATTAGATGAAAGTGAGGAAGAAGTAAATGAATAGAATAACAAAAGAAGAAATAAATTTATTAGACAAATACTTTAGAGTAGCTAACTACCTTTCAGTAGGCCAACTATACCTAATGGATAACCCAATGCTTAAAAGAAAGTTAGAACTAAAAGATGTAAAACCAAATGTAGTAGGACACTGGGGAACCGCACCTGGACAAAACTTCATATACACTCACTTAAATAGAATAATAAAAAAATATGACCTTAATATGATTTATGTAATCGGTCCTGGTCATGGAGGACAAGCAGCTATATCTAATGCCTACATAGAGGGTACTTATAGTGAAGTATATCCTAGTATTACTAAAGATGAAGAGGGACTAAAAAAACTATTTAAACAATTCTCTTTCCCTGGAGGAGTATCAAGCCATGTTGCACCCGAAACACCAGGAAGCATAAACGAAGGTGGAGAACTAGGCTACTCTCTTGCGCATGCTTACGGAGCAATACTAGATAATCCTGACTTAATCGCAGCCTGCATAATAGGTGATGGAGAAGCAGAAACAGGCCCTTTATCAGCCTCATGGCATATAAACAAACTAATAAATCCACAAACAGATGGAATAGTACTACCAATACTTCACCTAAACGGATACAAAATAGCAAACCCAACATTACTAGCAAGAATAAGTGAAGAAGAACTAATTTCTCTTTTCAGAGGATATGGATATAAGCCATACATAGTATCAGGCTCTAACCCAAAAGTTATGCACAAAAAAATGGCTAAAACTTTAGATGAAATAGTAACTTACATAAAAAAAATAAAAAAAGAATCAAAAACAAATTCCTTTAGACCCTTTTATCCAATGATAATACTAAGAACACCAAAAGGATGGACTGGCCCTAAAGAAGTAGAAGGCTCATTTAAAAGCCATCAAGTACCAATAGTAGTAAACAAAGAAAATAGTGTTAATCTATTACTATTAGATAAATGGTTAAAAAGCTATAGACCAACAGAACTATTTAACAAAGATGGAAGCATAAAAAAAGAAATACTAGACCTATGCCCAAGTGGGGATAAAAGAATGAGCGCTAACCCTATATCTAATGGAGGACTTCTACTAAAAGAATTAATAACACCTAATTTATTAGATTATGAAGTAAAAATAAAAGGAAGAGGCAACACTGAAAAAGAAAGCATGAGAGAATTAGGTAACTACATTAGAGATCTAATATCCCTAAACGAAGAAAACAAGAATTACAGAGTTTTTGGTCCAGATGAAGCCCTTTCTAATAGACTTAATAACATATTTGAAGTAACTAAAAGAAAATGGGCATGCAAAATAACTAAAAAAGATGAACTACTATCTAAAGATGGAAGAGTAATAGATAGCATACTTTCTGAACACGTATGTGAGGGATTACTAGAAGGATACTTACTAACTGGAAGACATGGATTTATTCATAGTTATGAAGCATTTATGAGAATAGTAGACTCAATGATAAGCCAACATGCTAAATGGCTAAAAGTAACTAAAAGCTTACCATGGAGAAAAGAAATAAGCTCACTAAACATACTACTATCTAGTCACGTATGGCAACAAGACCATAATGGTTATACACATCAAAACCCAGGACTAATAAATCACTTACTTCCAAACAAAGCAGACACAGTAAGAATATACTTACCATTTGATACAAACACACTAATATCAACTTTTGACCACATAACAAAAACAAAAAATTACATAAACCTAGTAATTGCATCTAAACACAAAAGACCAGAGTGGCTTACAATGGAAGAAGCAATAGAACATTGTAAAAAAGGTATAGGAATACTTAAATGGGCAAGCACTAATGATGGAAAAAATCCAGATATAATTCTAGCTTGTGCAGGAGATACACCTACACTAGAAGTATTAGCGACTTCTTCTATACTAAAAGAAAAATTACCTAATCTAAAAATAAGAGTAGTAAATGTAGTAGACTTAATGAAACTAGAAAGTAACTTAAAACACCCTCACGGTTTAACAGACGAAGAATATGATAAAATATTCACAAAAAACACACCTATAGTATTTGCTTTCCATGGATACCCTAATGTAATACATGAACTAACTTACAATAGAAACAACAAAGAAATGCATGTAAGAGGATACATAGAAGAGGGAACAATAACAACACCATTTGATATGAGAGTACAAAACAAAATAGATAGATATCACTTAATACTAGATGTCTTAAACTATGTACCTAAACTAAAAAAAGAAAAAGAACTAAAAGAATACTGTGAAACAATATTAGAAAAACACCATAATTACATAAGAAAACATGGCAAAGAAATACCAGAAGTAACAAACTTTAAATACAAATAAACGAGTTAATTAAAACCCGTTTATTTTTTTGCTTCAATTATAATACTCAAATCTAACTTTTTACACATCTCTAAAAGTAATTCAAAATCAAAGTTTCTAAGCCCATATTCATAAAATTGAATACAAGTATTAGTCCTTCCTAACATTTCAGCAAGCTTCTTTTGAGTAAGCCCAGTACCTTCCCTAACTAATTTAAAAACTTCATTGGCTCGATAGCCATCACACACAAGTTTCTTCAATATTTTCATCTCCTTTTGACAAGTATACAAAATGTTGGTATAATTGTGATAAGAATATTAACGTATTGTTAGTGTTAGAAAGGAAATGGAGTATGAAAAAGAAGTATATAATAATAAGTATAGTGAGTATATTAGTATTAATAATAGGAGTAAGTACAAGTTACTTTATAGCTAATATAAAAGGAGAAGGAAAGAAAATAAGTTTAAAAGTAGGAGAGTTATCTATAATATTTACAGATACACAAGAAATAGAAGCAACTAATATAGATTTAAATTGGAGTTATAGTAAAGAATTTACAGTAGAAAATAAAAGTAAAGATATATATTACTATAATATAATAATAGAAAACTTGTATAATGATTTTGTAACAGATAATTTAAAATATAAGATAACAAGTATAGATGGAGGAACGAGTATGGAAGACTATAAACCTGTTCCAAAATCAAAT
>CANRHY010000069.1 GCA_947630515.1 uncultured Bacilli bacterium | reverse complement strand
AATGGTGAAGATTTCAGTGCTTTAGCTAAAGAATTAAGTGATGATGACCAAACTAAAGATAAAGGTGGGTCTTTAGGTACATTTAACGATAGAAGTAATTATGATGAGAACTTCTTTGAAGCAGCTAAAAGTCTTGAAGTAGGTAAATATACTTTAACACCAGTAAAGAGTCAATATGGATACCATATTATTTTGAAAACTAAACAAAATGATAAAGAAGAGTTAGATAAAGTAAAAGATTCTATTATAAGTAAGATTGCTAGTGAATTAGAAACAGAAGATGGTTTTAATACTAAAGCATTACTTGCTTTAAGAGAAGAAAATGGTATTAAGATTACTGATAGTGATTTAGAGAAAAAATATAATGAACTTTATGATTTAGATTAGTATAGTTAAAAAATCTACACTTTTGTAGATTTTTTTTAACTATAGTAAATTGTTTATTTCAGATATATCAAAGCCTTTTCTATATAGGTAATCTTTTATTTTCATGTTAAGTATAGTTCCGTTATATTTTTTGCTATATTTATTTAGTGCTTTTTCATATTCTAATTTTAAAGAGGAAGAGTCGTCTTTATTTATTTTAGATAAGTAATATTCTATATCTTCTTTATCATATCCTAAGTTAAATAGTTCCATGTTTAATTTATTTTTAATAGTACTTAAAGATAGGTTTTTCATAGTATTTAGTTTTTTTTCTATTACTTTTTCTAGTTTTTTTTGCCATGTGTTTTTTGGTAAAGTATTTAAGTAGTTATCTATTAAAGTTTCGTCTAATTCTAAATTAAGTAGGTCTCTTTTTATTTTATATGGGCCAGATTTAGTTAGATTTATTTTATCATTTATATATGCCTCTATGTATTTTTCTTCATTTAAATAACCTAAACTTTTTAGTTTTTCTACAACCTTATCTATAACTAAACTACTATAGTTAAATCTACTTAGGTTCTTTTTTAGTTCTTTTTCTGTTCTCATTTTGTATTCTAATTGTTTTAAGGCTTTGTTGTATACTTCATAAAATGTGTTTTCTTCTATTATTTTATCTAAAGTTTCTAGAGTTATATTTTTTTCTATAAGTAAGTTGTTATTTAATATTACATCTTCATATAATATTAATTCATTACTATCAAAAGTTACTTTATATTTTCCACTAGATAATTTTTTATATTTAAGTATTTTCATATGTAACACCTCTTTCTTTATATTATATATAAATTTTAGAAAGAAAAAAAGATTATTCTACTACTTTTAATAATCCTTTTTCTAGTTCTTCTAAACTTCTTCCTATTTCTTTTTTTGATTTATAATCTTCTTCTTTCATTTGACGATGATTGTTTGCTAACATTTCTTTGGCTCTTTTAGCTGCGACATGAACTAATTTGTATTTAGAGTCAACTATTGTTAGTAATGTATCAATTGAAGGGTAAATCATTTTATCACTCTCCTCTATATTAATATTACTATTAATAATAAGATTATACAAGTAATTAGACAATTTTTTACAAAAATTTTACAAATTTATTCTTTTACACACTTACGTAAACCTCTTAATATTTCTACCATTGCCCATGTATCTTGTTTACAGTATTCTATTAGGGCATTTTGTTTTCTGTCTCTTTCGATTTCAGTCATGTTTTTATAGTTTGCATATTCTACTAAGGCTTCTGTACCGTTGTGAATTTCTAGGTCACTATAACTTAGATTTGTAAATAATGGTAGTGTTTTTTTGATTGAAAATGAGCCACTTTGTAAGTTATTATAGTAATTCATTGTACTTGAGTCATAATCACTAAATCCTAGGCTTTTGTATAGTTCTTTATTGTTATCTATTATTTCTAGTAAGTCTCTAGCAGACTCTCTTATTGCAAGTAGTTCTTTTTTGTATTCAGGAAATATTTCTGATAATTCTTTTATTCTTCCTTTTTCAAATGTTACATTTTGGGCTAGCATGCAGCCACCTGTTTCTAGGATTGGGATTTTTTCTACTAAGGCACGGACAAGTTCTAATCTTTCATCTTCCCACCCTCTTGCTAAGAAGACATAGTTATCTAATTCTTTATCACATACTCCAGGAGACTTTTCTATGTGAAGAGAAAATTCAAATGGGCTTTGGTAGTATGGATGCTCACCTTTAAATCTTGGTATTGGGCAAGGTAGTGTTTCAAAGTCTAAGTGATATATTGGATATGTTAAGCTATTTAAGCCTGCTTTTATTTTTTCTTTGTTTATGTATATTTTGTTATTATCATAGCAGTCTCTTTGTATTTTATGATTTTCGCTTGTTAGCCATTCTATTGGTACGTCATCTAATTTATAGTATCCAGCATTTATTAGGTCATACTTATTATATTTTACATCTCCATCTTTAAAGCATACGAATCTTTTATAGTTAAAGCTTGCATTTTTTTCAGGTAACATATTAAAGCATATTGATTTGTATTTGCACTCAGTGTTCTTTTTTAGGGCACAGGCTGGGCTTACTTTACAAGGGGAAGGGTCGCTTTCAAATATGTAGTGCTCTAAGTTTTTTCTTTCTTCGTCTATGAGTGGTTGATATTTTTTTGTTATGTCATTAAGTTCATAGATATCTATTATTCTGTTACCATAAGCGTCTGTATTAAATACTCTTTTGTCTCCTTCTTTATATCCATCATACTCATATTCGTTATTAAGTACAGCTAAAAAATAATTTATTTTTTTATCTATTTTGTTTTCTTTTAAGTAACCTTCTATAAAATATCTTTGGACTGATAAGTCGTAAATGTATTTTCCTTCTTCAGAGTATCTATTAAGTAGTTTATTTATTTTATCAGGGTAGTCTTTTGATATTTTAGGGTCAGGGGCTAAATGGTAAAATTTATCTGGTTTTATAAAAAGTGGATATTTTTCTTTATCTATGTGATACTCTAATTTTTTGTATTTTCTTGATGTTGTTGCTTTTACTTCTATTATGTTTATTTCGTTATTACTTTCATTATATATATCTACAAAGCATAAATATTTTATTCCATTTAGTGAAAAATCAAAACTTTCTTGGTGGTATGTGTCTAAACTATAAACTGTTTCGCCCCCAAAAAGTCTTTCTACTTCAAGTCCTGCATTTATTTCTACTTCTTTATAGTACTCCATAAGGGCTTCTAATTGTTTATCTATTTTTATGGTTTTATCTATTTCACCATCATCTGTTTCTTCAAACATTCCTACAAGTAATTCTTTTTTTTGGTCTTCTTTTTCTTCTTTCATGTATTCTTCTAAAGACATGTCACTAGATAATTTATCGTTATGTATTTCTTCTAGTGCTGCATATCTTCTACATTTAGTATAATTTATAAAACTTGTTTTTGAAATTGCCATAGTATCACTTCCTAGATTAATTATACAATAGTTTTTAAAAAAATCCCATCTATATTTGATGAGATATTTTTAATAATTTTTTTACATTTCTTAAACTTTGTTCATAAGAAAGAATTTCTTCTTGTAACTTTTCTAAGTAAGTATTTAATTCTTCTTTATTTTTTATTTCTACCGTGCATAATATATGTAAGTTATTAGTTTTTTTACCACCATACATATTATCTAAAGATACTCTTCTCCATAGTTCTATTGCTACTAAATTTTCTGGATATATTATAAAAGCATCTTTTGTTAATATTACCGGATTTGATAATCTTTTTTCTTCATTTTTTTCTTTTACTATAAAATACATTTCTATTTGTGCATTATCATTTTGACTAAACATTTTACTTCACTTCCTATTTAATTATACATGGAATATTCTACTTAGTAAAGACGTTTATTCAAAGAATTTATTAATAGGAACTCTTAGCACTTCACTTATTTTGTATAGGTTGTATATACTGATACCCTGGCTTAAGTTGTTACTTTCAAGTCCACCTATAAGTGAAGTACTAACACCCACCTTTTCAGCTAAATCTCTTTGTGTCATAATACCTTTATCTATATTATATAGAAGTCTATATCTTTTTATATTATTTCCTACTTTTTTATTTATCATTTTTTCCGTCATATTTATCACCTTAGTTATTAGCTTGAGCACACTCAGCTGAGATAGGTTGTACTACGAATGGGTCTGTGTTAGTGCCGGTCGAATCAGAAAGCAGAACGCAAGACTTCAGGGAAAGGACGGGACGCACGGCGTAGACGAAGCTGAGATTCCCACTAGCAATAGCCCCAGAATACGAATTGGAAAACACTCTAAACCACGACGCCGTACTCACGAAGGAGTACGGGGTCATCGTTAACCACTCCTCACTCCCGGTTGCACTTTTCTTTCCGTTTGTAGTTACATTATAATATACTTTCGAATCATTTGGTATTGTACTTCCTCCTGCATACACGATTTCGTCTGCTGTCATTAGGCCTATTGAATTTTCTAATTTAGCTTCACTATTTACTCCGCTGAATTTATCGGCGTCACTTGCTGAACCAGACCCAGATATTACATCTCCTTTATAGTCTACTCCACATTTATATGACGGATGAATGTAATTAGTCCCGCCAATTCCTCCATAACCAAATGCGGCATCTGTTAATCTTTGTGCTCCAGCATAGTACATTGTGCTAGTTGCTGCATAGTTTCCTAAATGAGCCCTATCATTACAATATACTGCTGTCTTGCTTATATACTTATCCCATTGGTAATTTGTTTTTCCATCGTCTTTCTTTATATTTTTATTATACCAGCCATTCAATGTTACACCGCTTCCACTATCATTTGTATCTGAATCTAATCCAAGTATTGGTGAGTTCTCTGTATTTTGCCTATTATTACTTAATGTACCCGAACTTCCATATTTGAATCCTACATACATTGTATTTGTATATGTGCTATATGTTTGCTTTGTGATTCCTATATATTGATTTTCATTAGCACCTTTATCAGCCTCTGGTCCTCCATACAATAATCTCAAACTTCCATCTTCATTTGTTCTTATTATTCTCCAGTAGTATCCTGCAAATGACACCCAGTTGTTTGTTACTGCTCCACTATAATAATATACATTTTTCTTTAAATTGCTTGCACCTGTTATATTACTTTCTATGAAGTTTCCTGTTTCCATATATGCACTTGGTGTTGTATTGGTGCTACTAAAACTATTTCTTTGGGTGTCTATAGTTTTTGGGTATTGTTCTTTCATTTTATTATAAAAGTCTGCTACTTTTATTCCTGCTTGTTGCAATGTTACTGTACATGTAATATCTTGTTTTACTGTTTCCACTTTTACTGTATCCCCATCTATTGTACAACTATCCCCTTCTACTGTCATTCCTTCTGTTGTATATCCATCTTCTGCTGTAACAGTAAATGTTACTGTTCCATTTTCTTCTACTTGTTTTGGGCTTTTATCTACATGTCCTCCTGTTACATTTACTGTTACTTCATATCCTTTTGTTGTTACTGCTATGTAATTTAATGTTGTTGATACTTCTTCTTTTCCTTTATATCCTCCACTTACATTAAATTCTACTGTTACATTACTTTCTGTTTCTATTACTACTT
>CANRHY010000068.1 GCA_947630515.1 uncultured Bacilli bacterium | reverse complement strand
AAAAATTCAAATGTAAGAGATTATGCTTCCATAAATGAATTAACAGTTTTGTCTAATTTAGAATCACATAATGCTGAGTTAATTAAAGAAGGAAAAGCAAAAGAAGAAAGATTTGAAATATTAAGTGATATATGTAAATATCAATTGGATATTCTAAATAATGCAGAAAAAATTAAATTATTAAATGAAAAAGGTAGTGATAAAAATGAATGAAAATAAAACAAATATTAACTGGTTTCCAGGCCATATGGCTAAAACTAGAAGAGAAATAAAAGAAAGAATAGGACTTGTAGATATAGTTATAAATGTAATTGATGCAAGAATACCAAAAAGTTCTTTTATACCCGATTTAGAAGAACTTACTAAAAATAAAGAAAAAATAATAGTAATGAGTAAATATGATTTATGTGATAGTGTTATTACTAATAAATGGAAAAGTTATTATGAAAGTTTAGGGTATAAAGTAATTTTAGCTGATTTATTAAATGGAAATATAAAGAAACAAGTTATAAATGTACTTGATCTATGTATGAAAAAAGTAAATGAAAAAAGAAAAGAGAAAGGAATGCTTCCTAAAAAAGCAAAGGTTATGATTATAGGAGTATCTAATGTAGGAAAAAGTACACTTATAAATAAACTTACTGGTAAACGTGTAGTAAAAAGTGCCAATACTCCAGGAGTTACTAAGAGTATTAGTATGACCAAAATAAATGATAAGATGGACTTAATAGATACTCCAGGTATTTTATGGCCTAAATTTGAAAGTGAAGAAGTTGCATTAAATTTAGCAAGTATGACTATTATCAAAGAAGAGGTTTTACCACTTGACCAAGTATGTATACATATATTAGAAAAACTAAATGATATGTATAAAGATAAATTAAAGAGTCTTTTTGGTATTGAATCTTTTGATATTGAAAATATAGAAGAAATGTATAAAAATATAAGTAATTATAAGAAAATCCCTTTAAGAAATGGGGAAGTAGATTATGATAAAATTAATAGTATTGTTATAAATTCTATAAAAAGTGGTATTTTAAAAGGTATAACATTTGACAAAATGTAACAAATATGCTATAATTTTAAAGGTTTTAGAAAGAGGGGGATTTTTTTATGGAAATTAAATCAGAAAAAATACGCAATTTAAATAGAGCGAGAGCTTATGTGTCTGATTCAAGTCACAAGAAAGAAGTAGAAATAGTTATATTTTTAGATAAGGTGGGTATTGATAACCGTAATTTTAATGATATAATTAGAAACTTCTATCTACATTCAGGATATCCTGTTAATATAAAGGATTTATATAACAATTATAAATTTATATTATATACACTTAATTGTTATGGCTATAGTAGGGAAGAAATAGAAGAATTTTTAATTAAAAATGTTGGAATATTATGTTCTAATTATGCTTCACTACTAACAAAATTATCTATATTATTTAATTTTGGATATTTTGAAAAAGCATTTTTTGAAAATAATGATATAGTAAGTATGAAAGATGTTGCAGTATCTTCTAAAGACTTATATGCATACTTAGCTCAAAATGAAATTATTGATTTTGATACACTAAAAGACAAAATTATATTAGGTAGAGTTTCAAAATTAATAGATACAAAAAAATATGATTTAACTACTGAATTAAAAAATGAATTCTATGCTTCTTTAAAAGAATATTTATTAGAACAAAAAAGAGTAAAAAGTTTAAAGAAATAACGCTACTTAATCAGTAGCGTTTTCATTTTCTATATTATTATCTATATCACTTACATTTTCTTCATTTACCTCATCTTCTTCTGTTATTAAATCGTCTGGTATAAATAAAGCATTATCTAAATTAATTCTTATTATATAACTACCTTTATCTTCAATATATTCTATTCCATCTTTTAATTTGTATGAATATAAATAATCTGAAGAAAATAATCTATCAACGTCTCCTTGAACCCCACCTTTATAAATTGAAATAGAATCTGTAATTACCATAACTATTAATTTTCCCAAGACATCATTCTTATCCATTCTTGTTTCTAAATAACTTCTCTCTAAATTAAATGTATATTCTTTATTTGAATAACTATTAACGTCTACTATTATTTCTCTTTTATTAGAGTGGCTTCTAATAATTGAAGTAGAAGTATTATAATTTGCAATAGTTTTATTATTATTAAATAAATTTGATATAGTTATAAGTTCACTTTCATATTTACCAAGTTCTAATTTATTATATATAAAACCTACAATACCTAGTGATAAAGCAATAAAACCAATAGTACCCCAAAAAATTCCACGAATTATTTTATCTTTCATTTAATTCACCCTTTTACTATATCTAATTATATAGTAAATTTTAAAAAAAAGAAAGTATAATTATATACTTCTTATTGTATCTATACCTTTATAAGGGTCATCTTTGTCAATTCTATCTGTAAATAATATTCCGTTTAAATGGTCTATTTCATGTTGAAATGCTACAGCTATTTCTTCTCTAACTCTTTCTTCTTTATAATTACCTAATGTATCATAAAATCCTACAGTAACTCTAGCATATCTTGGAACTATACCTTGAACCTCTCTATTAACGCTTAGACAGCCTTCTCCTTCTTCTACATATATAAGCTCACTAGAATGTGTTATTATCTTAGGATTAATTACTGTATATTCAATAAAATCTCCTTCTTCTGTCTTATATGATATTACAAATATTCTCTTAAGTTTCCCAAGTTGAGGGAAAGCTAGTCCCATACCAGCACGCAAATGAAGTCTTTCTGCTTCTTCCTCATCTTGACTTAACCTTAAATACTGAATTGCTGAATCTATTAAATCAATATCTTCTTTTTCTAATGGAAAAGTTACCTCTTCACAAACTTTATGTAATAATTTATTTTTTTCATCTAATATATCACTAGGTTTTAGCATAATTTTCACCCCTTAAGCGATTATATTGTACTAAAAATGACACAAAAAAGCAATAAAAAAGAAGAAATTTCTTCTTCTTTTAGTTGTTATTATAGTTGTTATAATTTAGGAAACCTGCTCCAAAAACAACTACTAATAAAATAAATAGAACTAATATTATAGCTGCGCCATAACCGTATCCATTACCGCCACCATATCCATATCCAGTTCCATAATTAGGACAGCAATTATTGTAACCACCATAGTTTCCATAGCCACCACTATATCCGTAATAATACATATGTTTACCTCCTTTAATTCTTTCTATAATAATGTATGGCAAAACATATTATTTTGACAATATAAAAATACCTATAATTTTAAAAAAATATGTGGTATTATATAAATAGGGGAAATAAATTTTACATTTATATAAAAAAATAAATTCAAATAGTTAGCATTTTGTGATATTATAAAAGGGGATAAAGAAATGAAGAGTATAAATATTTTTAGTAAAATTGATAAACCTTTACTTATAATGTCTATTATATATAGTATAATAGGCGCTGTTATGGTGCTTTCAGCTTCAAGCATAAGTGCAGTATTACAATATGGAGAAGCACCTTATTATTTCTTTGTAAGACAAATAATCTTTATAGCAGTTAGCTATTTTATAGGTTTTTTCGTTATTCTTAGAACTCCAGTAAAAAGATATAAAAGATATCTTCCCTTAGCACTTCTAGGTGTTTTAGGTTTACTTGTATACTTACTTTTATTTGGAGACGTTATGAATGGAGCTAAATCATGGATTAATTTAGGATTATTTACTATTCAACCAAGTGAATTTGCAAAAACAATACTAATAGTCTACATGGGCGTATTCTATGGAGACTTACTTAATACTAATAGACAAACTTCTAAATATGCGTTCTTTATACCTTTAATATATTCAATAATTGTATTTATGCTTGTAGTATTACAACCAGACTTAGGTAATGCCCTAATTATCGCAGGTATAGTATTTTTAGTATTTATGTCTATTCCATTTAAAAAAGACCAAGTTATAAGAGCCCTTAAATTAGTCGCAGGTGCTTTAGCTGTAGTAGGAATAGTATTTATATTAAGTGGAGCGCCTTTTCTTACAGAAATGCAAAGAGAAAGACTTACTTTTAAAGAGCCATGTACAAGATACACAGATGATACAGGTTATCAAGTATGTAATGGTTTTATAGCAATGCATAATGGAGGACTTTTTGGAAAAGGTTTTGGTAATTCAACTCAAAAATATATGTATTTACCAGAAGCTTATAATGATATGATTTTTCCAATAGTAGTAGAAGAATTAGGATTAATTGTAGCTGTATTAATTATAATAGGGTACATGTTTATATTATATAGAATTATAAAAATAGCTAAGAATAGTTTACTTGTAAGAAACTCTATTATTTGTTATGGGGTGGCGGTATATATGTTTTTACACTTAGTAATTAATTTCTGTGGAATACTAGCACTTATCCCACTTACTGGTGTACCAGTTCCATTCCTAAGTTATGGTGGTTCTTTCATAATGAACATGATTTTCTGTATATTTATAGTTGAAAGAATATGTGCTGAAAATAAAATTAGTAAAACTAAATTAGAAATATCAAAAATGTAGGTGTTGTTATGGTGTTTTTAAAGAATTTAAAGGGTGCTTATAAATTTGGAGAAGTAAAATTATGGAAAGTACTTGTGTATTTTCTTTTAACCATATTAATTTTTCTAATTAACTTATCTGCACCTATTATAAGTGCTAGAATGGTTCTTTACATATCTACTAATGAAGTAATTAAATTACTTTTTGCTATACTTATTATGTATATATTAGATTTAGTATGTGATTTTACTAATTACTTCTTACTTTTTGTGCATGACATTATCTTTAGAGATAACATGAATATAATACAGTCTAAATTAGCTAGAGAAATATTAAAAATAGAAAACACTACATTAGATAAAACGAGCAGTGGTGCTTACATTTCTCGTATTAGATGGGATGCAGATAATGTAGCAAATATATTTGAACTCTTACAAAGACACATTGCTTATCTTCTTTCATTTATTGGTAAGTTAATAGCTATTCTAATAATTAATGTATATGTATTTATATTTGTAATACTTTCCCTAATAATAACTTTTTCTATATTAAGAATTAAAAATATAAAAGTTAATTTAAAAGATAAAGAATATAGAATAGTTAAAGAAAAACGAGAAAGTGTTATTAGTGAAAGTATAAGAGGAGTAAGAGATATTAAAATGCTTGGTATAGAAAAAAACTTTCTTAAAATACTTTCTAAAAATGTAGAAAACACAAATGATAAAAGATATGAACTATTAGACATAGAGAATAAATATGATTTTTTATCTGAAAATATTTCTAATATACTTGATTTCTTTGCGCTTGTATTATTTGCTACACTTTTGTTTTTTGGAGTTTCTCCTTCTACTATATTAATTTTATATAATTATTTAGATGGAATATATTTTATTAATACAACTATAGATAGTATAATGTATATTATTAAAGATTTTAATCTAAGTAGTAGTAGAGTTTTTGAGTTAGTAGATGGGGTTATGTTTAAAAAAGAGAAGTTTGGAAGTGCTCATATAGATAATATAAAAGGTGATATTGAACT
>CANRHY010000067.1 GCA_947630515.1 uncultured Bacilli bacterium | reverse complement strand
TATCCTCTCCATATGCATATTATTACAACAATGCCGATGGCACTAAATCCGCAACCGGTTCAAATTACTGGTGGACGTTGAGTCCGTATATCTTCCGCGGCAGCTACGCGTACGTGTTCAACGTGGGCGGCTCTGACCGCCCTGGCTACTTGAGCGGCAACTACGTCGGCAGCACTTACGCCGTGCGTCCGGTAGTTTCTCTGAAATCTTGCTTAAGTTTAACAGACGCAAGTGGTACAGTTGACGACCCATATGTGGTCGAGCCTATAACAGAAGCATGTGCTAGTGCTGATAATTAATAAGAATCGATTTTAATCGATTTTTATTATTGAAAAATGTTTTTAGTTATAGTAATATTTAATTAGGGAGTGATATTATGTTATATACTTTATATGGGGAAAATGATAATGAAATGGATAAATACATTAATAATATAATGGAAAGTAATAATATAAGTAATAAGATAGTATATAACTATAAAGAAGTAAATATTAAAGATATTATAGAAGAAGCAATGTATAATGATTTATTTAGTACTACAAAATTAGTAATACTAAATGAAGCTGATTTTTTAACTGGTAAATCTAGTTTAGATAATCAAGATTTAATAAATTATATAAATAATCCTAATGATAAAACTATATTTATATTTAAAGTTAAAAATGAAAGTTTAGATGAGAGAAAAAAAATAGTTAAATTACTAAAAGAAAAAAGCAAAGTAGTAGAGTTTAAATTATTAAATGAAAAAAATATAGAAAATTATATAATTAATTATTTTAAAGAAAAAAATTATAATATTAAGAGTGATGCAGTAGTTGAAATTAAAAAAAGGTTAGTGTCTACTCCTAATATAATAGATAATGAACTTATTAAATTATTAATATATAAAGAGAAAGAAAAAGATATAACTATTAAAGATGTAAAAGAAATAATAACTAATTATAAAGAACCAAATATATTTAATTTAATAGATTCAGTTATAAAAAAAGATAAGTATAAGATATTTTCTACATATAAAGAATTAATAGATAATAAAGAAGAACCATCTGTAATAATAACACTTTTAGCTAATCAATTTAGGTTATTTTATCAAGTTAAAGTTTTAGAAGATAGAAATATGGATAAATATAAGATAGCTTCATTTTTACATGAGCACCCTTATAGAATAGAACTTGCTATTAATAGTTCTAGAAATATAAGTAAAAAAGAGATTAAAAGAATAATTAAAAGATTATTTATAACAGACTTTAATATAAAAAAGGGTATAGAAGAAAAGTATAGTGCTTTAGAACAATTTTTTATTGAGATTTAAAAACACCATAATTGGTGTTTTAATTAGCAGTTGCGTCTATTACGTCAACTTGTTTTTTACATTTGTCTCCATCTAATATAGTGTACTCTAAACCACGGCAATCATAGTAACTTCCTGTTGGCTCTGAGGTCATTTTGCAGGATAAATTAGATACACTCTCGTATCCAGCAGGACAGGCGTCATAAAGGGCTAAATCAACGCTTGTTCTTCCTCCAGTATTAGTAGTGTATTCGTACTTGCATTTTAAGGCACCATTTTCTTCATATGGACCATTTACTTCAAAAGATACAATTGTATCAGTTATACTATATTTTGATATGTATTCATCTTTATCTGCACAGTGTTGTCCAGGATAGAAAAACTTTTCGCAAACTCCTTCAGGTGTTCCAGTACTTCCATCAGCACATGTATAATAAATGCTTGCATTAATACTTTCATATTTATAGCATTTAGTTCCATTTAGTTCATATCCAAATGGACATATGTATCTTACAGGTCTACTAGGTGTACTTGGAGGAGTAGGAGTACTTGGTCTTGGAGTAGGCGTAGGAGTTGGAGTTGGTTCTGGCTCTGGTGTAACTTCAGGAGTTTCTTCTACAGGCATCTCTTCTATAGGTTCTTCTATATTTTCTACTTCAATTTTATATTCTTCATTAGTTGTAGTTATGGTATCATTTAATTTTTCATTAAGGTATAAAACACCACTTACAATTGTGAATGTAAGTGCAAGTCCAACAACACTACCATATAAATGTCTTTTAATAAATTCTTTAGAACACTCACAAATATAACCAAAAACATTACCTTTAAAGTTACCAATTTCTTCACCAAATAACCATTTTAAAAATCTTTTTTCACTTTTAAATTCAGTACCACATTTAACACATTCTTTTGCATTTTTCTTATTTTTCTTGCCACAGTTATAGCAATATATATATTTATTTTTTTCCTTTTTCATTTTCATCTTTTACCTCACTATAATAAACATAAACTTTAATTTCGTCTTTATTATTCCCAGTTATAGTATAATAATTATTACTATTATTATTTACTAAAAGATTAACTTTTTCTCTATCTATATCTTTTTCTTGAGATAGGAGTGTTCCATCTTCTTTATAATAAGATAAATCTATACTATCAATTTTATTTGGAACATACATTAAAGTACTAATTTTATTAATATCTTTATCATTACTAACAAATACATAAAAAGTATTGTTTTTTTCATTATAGTTAACTTCGTAAAGGTCACTTTCTAATATTCTTAAACTACTACCCATAGATATAAGCATATATATACCTATACATAAAACTACTAAAACATATAAAACCCTAAAAACAGGATTTTCAGTAATTACTTTTAAAGTAATATAATCATAAGTCTTCTTTAAAATGGCCGGTATATAAATTTCTTTAGCATCTTCTTTTTCTTCTTTAGTAAATTTATACCCACATTTCATGCAATAATTCGCATCACTTCTATTTCTTTTTTTACACTTCTTACACTTCATAAACTTCCCTCTTTACAAAACAAATTGTAACACAAAATTAAATAAATAACAATAAATAAATAGAAAAAAGAACTTAATAAAATACACTTAAAAAATCTATAAATTTTTTTTCAAAAAAACTTAAAAAAAGATAGACAGAAATCATTTTAGGAATTATAATAAAAAGTCATACGGAGGTGAAATATTGTATGAAAAGCAACTTGCCTGTACTACTTTTAAAAAGTTTTGTTCTTTTGCCTCTTGAAGACTCTAGAATCGAGCTTAATAATGAAATAAGTAAAGAAATTATTACTCTTGCAGAGAAAGAAGATGGGTATCTTTTAGTAGTAACACCTCTTAATAATTTAGAAGAGAGTCCAGATACAACAGATATACCTAATGTAGGGGTAGTTGCTAAAATAAAAAGTAAAATTGAACTTCCAAATAAAAATTATAGAATAGTACTTACTGGTATTAAAAGAGCTAAAGTTTTATCTTATGAAAATATAGGTGGAAAAGATATTTTAAGTTCTACTATTGTTACATATAAAGAACCTAATTATGATGAAGTAGTTTTAACTGCATTATATAGAACTCTTATGGGTGAACTTGAAAAATATATAAGCGCAAATCCTTTTATTACAAATTCAATTATAAATAAAATTAAAGATATAAATGATTTAGAAATATTAACTGATAGGATAGCTTCTTTTATTCCTCTTACTTATGAAAAGAAGTTAGGGTTAATGTTAGATTTAAGTAAGACAAGTCGAGCTAAAAAGTTAATTACTGAATTAAATGTAGAACTTGCTGTGTTAGAACTTGAAAATAAGATAGATAATACTCTTAAGAAAAATTTAGATAATATGCAAAAAGAAATGATTTTAAAAGAAAAGATTAAAATCATAAATGAAGAGTTAGGTATAAAAGATAATAAAAATTCATTTGTAGAAAAAATTAATGAAATGATAGAAAATAATGATTATCCAGTTAATATAAAAAATAGAATTCAAAGAGAGTTATCTAAGTGTGTTACTATGAGTGAGATGTCTCCAGAACTTTCTGTTACATATAATTATTTAGATTATATTACAAGTATTCCATTTAATAAATTTACTAAAGAGGAAACTGATTTAAAGAAAATAAAAGAATCTTTAGATAATTCTCATTATGCATTAGACGAAGTTAAAACAAGAATAATCGAGTATATTGCTGTTAAAGATAAAACTAATAAATCTAAAAGTCCTATTATATGTTTAGTAGGTCCTCCTGGAGTAGGTAAGACAACTTTAGGAGAAAGTATTGCTAAAAGTTTAAATATAAATTATGTTAAAATAAGTTTAGGTGGGTTAAATGACCCAGCTGAGTTAGTAGGTCACAGGAAAACTTATATAGGAAGTGAGCCTGGAAAGATTATTACAAGTTTAATAAAAGCAAAAAGTATGAACCCTTTAATACTATTAGATGAGGTAGATAAGATATCAAAAGATTATAAGGGAGACCCTGCTTCATGTTTACTTGATTTACTTGATAT
Organism: uncultured Bacilli bacterium; assembly: GCA_947630515.1. Lineage (GTDB taxonomy): Bacteria > Bacillota_I > Bacilli_A > RF39 > UBA660 > MGBC139354. Next base: position 1,289 of record CANRHY010000067.1, on the reverse strand, counting down.
AACACAAAATAAAAGATTTGTAGATAATTATATAGAAGAAGAAGTTGATTTAAGTAATGTAACATGGATACTTACTGCTAATGATTTATCTAATATACCTTATGTTTTATTAGATAGATTAGAAATAATAGAGTTATCTTCATATTTAGATTATGAAAAGTTAAATATATCTAAAAATTATTTAATACCGCTTGCAAAAGAAGAGAATAATATAGAAAATATAAATGTAGAGTTTACTGACTCATGTATTTATAAGATAATTCTTTCTTATACTAAAGAAAGTGGTGTAAGAAATTTATATAGGTTAATATCTAAGATATTAAGAAAAGTTGTAACTGAAAGTAAGTTAAATGATAAAGAGTTAACTCAAATTAAGATAACTAAAGAAGATATAGTTAAATATTTGGGTAGTGAAGTATTTGATAAAAGAATAGCTTTAAGTGAAGTAGGACTTACTACCGCGCTTGCATATACTCCTTATGGGGGAGAAATTTTAAATATTGAAGTTACTTCATATGATGGAGAAAGTGAATTTATTACAAGCGGTTCTTTAGGAGATGTTTTAAAAGAAAGTATAAATGTTGCGATTAGTTATATAAAGTCTAATTTAGATAAATTTAATATAAGTAGGGAAGCTTTAAAAAAGACTATACATATTAATTTTAGAGAAGGGGCTATTCCTAAAGATGGACCATCAGCTGGTATTAGTTTAACTTCAGCAATTATTAGTTATTTAAAGAATATAAAAGTTCCATCTAATGTTTCATTTACTGGTGAGATTACTCTTTTAGGAGATGTTTTAAAAGTAGGTGGGTTAAAAGAAAAGTTAGCTTCTATAACTAAATATGGAATAGATACTGTGTATTTATCTATAGATAATATGAAAGACGTAGAGAAATTAAGTAAAGAAATAACTAATAAGTTAAAGATAAAATATGTAAGTAATTATAGTGAAATATATGAAGATTTATTTAAAGGTGGTACAAATGAAAAGAAAAGAATTAGTAAAAAGACTGTTTCAAGGTGAGGCATTAAGTTTTGTATATGTTATTTATAACTCTGTAGATAATTTAAAAAGAGTTAGAACTTATTTAATGCTCACTGATAGTAATAATATGCTATATAAACTTGAAGAAGAAGGACTATATAGTATAGAGTTAATAGAAAGATTAAAAAGAGAAGGGTACACAGAATTTAATGAAAGTAAAATATTAAGAAAGTGACTAATTATAAATTAGTCTTTTTATATTCATTAATTAAACTTTAATTCATATATTTATAGTGAAAGG
>CANRHY010000066.1 GCA_947630515.1 uncultured Bacilli bacterium | reverse complement strand
CCTGAATATGGTGCATAGCTATTTTTTATTAAGTCTAATAATTTTTCTTTCATCTTTTTACTCCTATCTTTTCTAATATATCTTCTTGTAATTTAAACATTACTTCTTCATCTTCTTTTTTCATGTGATCATACCCAAGTAAGTGTAATAGTCCATGTACTAATAAAAATGCCATTTCACGCATAATACTATGACCATACTCTTCTGCTTGGCTTTGTATTTTATCTACACTTATGTAGATTTCACCTAGTATGTCACTTTTTAGGGTGTCTTCATCATCAAAAGCAAAACTTATTACGTCTGTTTCTTTGTCGATATTCCTATAGGTTTTGTTTATTTTTTTTATTTCTTTGTTATCTATAAAAACTATACTTACTATTTTGTTTTTTACTTTTAACTTTTTACAAGTCTCTTTTATACACTTTTCAATAAGTACTTCATCTACATTAAAATTTGTTAAATTATTTACACTATACTCCATAACTCACCACAACTTTATTATTCCTATTAAATATAATACTACAAGTACTAATACTACAATAGATAAGAAACTTAAGAAGCTATCACGCCTAAAAAATGATGGCAGTTTTTTGCTTATTGCATCTAAGGCAACGAAAACTAGAAAACCAGCTATTCCACCTATTACGTTTAGGATTATGTCATCTATATCAAAACTTCTTCCAATGAATTTTTGTACTACTTCAATAGTTAAGCTTACTAAAAGACTTATTAGACTTATGTGTCTTATTTTGTTTATTTTTGTGTAGTATGTGGAAAAAAATCCAAATGGAATAAATAGTATTATGTTACCTATTACTTGTCTATAGAAGTTTTCACTTCCTATAGGATAACGAAGTATTTCTCTAAATGGAACTAAGTTAGTACCACTAAGAAGTACATCTCTACTTGTAACAAGTTCGAATAGTAGTAATATGTATGTGACAAATACAAGTAGAAATATTTCTTCATGTAGTATTAATTTTTTTCCTGAATTTTTGATATAGAATATCCTTAGTATAATAATGATTACTAGAAATATAGTTAGTGTAGGCCAGGTTGTTTCTAGTAAATCAAAGAATGCTGATTTTACCATTTTTATTCACCCTCTTTTGTTTCTTCTTTAGGTATTTCTTTATAGTCTACAATACTTTCATAAACTTTATAAAAAACCTCTAATTCTATTTTACTACTATATACGTTTTTTTTCAAAACTTTTTTATCTATTATATATTCATCTTCATCAAGTTTGTTTTTTATGCTTTCTTCACTTCTTTTTAGAGCTTCTTCATAAGCTTCTTGTTCTGTTACTGTGTGGGTCACATATTCATATAGTTCTTTTTTTTCTTTTACTAGGGTAAAGAATAGATATGGTTTATCTAATATTACTTTACTTTCGTTAAGTGTCATGTTGCTTTTATATTTACCTAAGAGAGTTATTTTTTTACCGAATACTTCCATATATATGTGATTAATTATTTTACCTGTTTTTTGGTAATGGGTGTGAGTAAAAGGAACGGAAGTAGTGGTGGTATACCAAACTTCTCCATATACTTTTCCACTAGCAGGGACTAAATCTTTTACTGTTTCGTTATGCATGATTTTACCTGTTATTATTACTTCTCCTTTTTTTACAAGTTCGTTTACTTCTTTTACTTTATCTCCTTTTTCTACTACTAAATATTTTATTAAGGCATCTTTACTTGCAACTAAATCTCTTGGAGTACTTGATTCTTCACTATCATTTATTACTCTTTCAGTTAATTCTACTTTATATTTTGTACCTATTCTTTCTATCTCTATCCATTCTAAAGAGGTTTTGTTTTCTTCTAATATTTTGGATTTTATTTTATCAAGTTCTTTTTTAGTTTTCATGAATTTATATTTTTTTATGTCACTTTCTTCTAGGTACAAGTTTATTACTCTTTTTAGTTCATTATTATTAGTTATTATTTCTACGTTAAATATTACGTTACTTAAAATTATCAATATTAAGTATGTTATTAAAAATGATATTAGTAATATATAGTGTTTTTTTATAAATTCTGTTATTTTCTTTATTCCATAATACTTAATTATTTTTATATTGGGAAAATATAGTTTTAGTGTATCTAAGTCATTATAAAAAATATTTAAGTTTATTTTATTATTAGTTAAGGTGAGTTTTTCAAAAAAGATAGTATTTTTTATTAAGTAATTTAAAAGTCTAGAGTATTCATTTTTTTCTAATTCTATTTTTATTATATTATTCATCTATTTCTACCCTTTTTATTTTGCCTTTTATTAGTAGTTCTTTTTTATCAAGTTTAGATAGTATTAAGTCTTCTCCAGTTATTTTTATTTTTTTGTTATTTATATAAATCAGGCAAACTAGAGAGGTTATGTCTAAAACTTTAGTGTAGTTTAGGATATGTACTCCAGAATTTATTATACTTATACGGTAGTCTTCTTTATTTAAATATGTGCTTATGTTAGTAAACATACTTATCACCTTATTTAAATATATGAAAAAAGGTGCTTATTTACGCACCTAATTTACTTTTTATTATTTTACTTACTTCACCCATATCAGCTTTTCCTTTTATGCGTGGAGTTAATTCTTTCATTATAGCACCCATATCTTTCATACTTGTTGGGTTTACTACATTAAATACTTCATTAATTATGTTTTCTAGTTCTTCACTACTAAGTTGTTCTGGTAAATACTTTGATATTACTTCTATTTCTTTTTTTAATTTTTCACTTAAATCGAATCTATTAGCACTCTCAAATTCAACTATTGATTCTTTGTGAGTTTTTACTTGTTTTGAAGCTACATCTATGACAAGTTCATCAGTAATATTATCTAATTTATTATTTATTCTTGCTAAGTCAATTGCACTTTTTAATAGTCTAATTGTACTTAGTGTTTCTTTGTCATGAGATTTCATTGCTTCTACCATATCGTGAGATATTTGTTCATATAGTGTCATATTTTACCTCCTTAGTTATAGTTTCTATTGTTTCTTCTACTAGCGCGTCTTGCATTTTTAATGGCTTCTTTTTTTGCTTCTCTTCTAACTACTCCAGGTTTACTATATTCTTTTCTTTTTTTAACCTCAGAAGGGATACCACTATATTGTACTTTTAGTTTAAATCTCTTTAATGCACTCTCAATGTTTCCGTTCTTTACCTCTACATGAGTCACTTCTCTTCCCTCCCTTCGTTTCTACAAGTGATTATAACACGATAAGTTTAGTTTTTCAAGCCTTATGTTGTCGTTATTTCTAGAATTTTGTAGTATTTTGGCAAAAAGTATGCTTGTAAATAGTGTTTTAGTTATGTATAATTAAGTTAGTAAGGAGTAGATATTATGTTTGAATTTCTTAAGAATTTATTTAATAGAAAAAATGTTGATACTGTAAATTTGGTTAATAAGTATGTTTCTATCCCTACTCGTGAGATGTATGCTAAGGATGCAAACATGCTAAAGTTAATAGAAGAAGAAAAAGATAATTATACTTCTCTTATTAAAGGTAATGTACTTACAAGTATGGATTTAGACCATGCTGATATAAGTGAAGAGTTAAACATGTATGTTAATTTAATTTCTAATATTATTTCTAATCAAACAAACATAGATATTTTCTATTTAATTAATGCTCATAAATGTAAATTATATTTAGAAAATTATTTTGAACTTGAAAGAATTAATAATGCTAAAATTATTGCTATTACAGAAATATTAAATAATTTAAGTATTTTTAATAAAAGAAAAAGAGATGCTTTAAAAAGTGAACTTAGTATATTAGTTTTAAATAAAGCTACAATTGATGGACAAAAAGTTAGTCTTATTAAAGAAATTAATAATAATATAAAAATGTATCAATATGACGCGAATCAAGAAAAAGAAGATTTGTTAAGTAGGAAAGAACAAGTTAAGAAAGATTATGAGTTTATATTTAAAAGTACATATAATGAAACTGGAGATGCATTAGAAGACACAGCCATTATGGAAAATAAAATTGAAGAATATATTTATAAACATAAAACACTCGCCTCTTCTTATAAAAGTGAACTTGAAATGATATCTAATACAAAAGTTAGTAAAGAAAATAAAGATGATCTAATAGAAAAATTAGAAAAAATAGAACAAGCATATTTAATTATTTATGAATATGGAATTAAAGATATTAATGAAAGTGACTTACAAGGCTTATATACTACAAAATATAGATTATATAGTTATAGTAATGGAGAAATTATAGAACCATTTGTAAATGAAAATACTAATCAAATAGAACTTGACTGTTACTCTAATATAGTAAGTAAAGATATAGAAAAATTAATAATGGGCAAAAATGAACATATCAATTCTTTATTTAAGGAAGACAGTATAAATGCTAGTATTTTAATTAAAGAAATAATAAGAAATGGTAAAGAGTTTGACTTAGTGAATGTTTTAAAAGATAAGTTCTTATTTAATCTTCTTAATTCTACTACTTATGAAAATGGACTTATACCATTCTTTAGAAACTATTTGGTTGCAACAAATTTATATAAAGATGTGAATTTTTGTAACCCTGTGTTTTTATGGGATAAGCATAATTGAAACAATATGTAGGTTAAAAAATATACAAGGTATAGAAGACAACTTATCTAATTTATATAGCATATTAGAAAAATATACAAAAGATGATAAAAACTATTATTTGTTTAGAGGTATGAATACTTTCAATCCTAGCGTTTATCCTTACTATGTAAATCAACTAAAATTACTTAATGACCTACAGGAAAATAATATAAATATTTATACTCGTAGTGTTTATTCTTACTATGAAGAATTATATACAGTTAATGATTCTAAATGTAAGCAAACGATTGATGCAATTAAAGCAGAATCAAAAGGAAAAATTGTTGTAATGCCTGATAGTTTAGAAAAAATACAGGGAGACTTATTTCAAGATAGTGCTGGTGTTATATTAAATGAAGGGCTTACTCAAGTAGAAGATGCTTTTCAAGATATGACAGAAGTAATATTGCCTTCAAATTTAATAAGTGCTAAAAATTCGTTTAATAATGTCCAAACTTTTGGATTTAATAACTATTCTAAATCGGAGATTTTAAATGATAAAGAACTATTATTTAATCTATTAGGAGATTTGGTTTATATTTATACATATCATGGTCCTAAAAAAATTAATTGTAATGCTAATTATGATGAGATGTTAGAATTATGTAAAGATTTAGTAGTTTTTGGGAAAAGAGATGAAAATAATATGATTAATGTTCCAGTTTATGCTAGTAGTGATATAAAATGTATTAATTTATATGAAAATTATAATTATGTTTACTCAATTGATAAATGGTATAATATACCTGTAGGGCCTTTAAAATTAGATATAAATAAATTAAAAGATTCTGAATATTTAATAAGAGAATGTAATTCTATATTTAGTGAAGCAATTTATAAATTAATTCAAGAACCAATAAGTCTTTTAGAAAAACAAGATGAAGAAAAGAAAAATTCACATTAAACTTGTGAATTTTTTTCAGTAGTCTCAAATTGGCTATAATAAAGTTCTTTATAGAAGCCACCTTTTTTAAGTAAAGACTTGTGTGTTCCTGTTTCTATTATGTATCCATCTTTTAGTACAACTATTAAGTCTGCATTTTTAATTGTAGATAGTCTATGCGCGATTACAAATGAGGT
>CANRHY010000065.1 GCA_947630515.1 uncultured Bacilli bacterium | reverse complement strand
CAAACACATTAGCAGAACAACTATATGAAAAAATGAAAGAGCAATATCCTAATACTATAGATACAAAAAGAGATAATTTTGATACAACAATAACAGAAGCAAGTGCATATTATGAAGATGGAGATTTTATAGAAAACGAAATTGCAGGTGCAACAAATTTACAAAATAAAGTATATTACTATGCTGGAAATGTAACAAATAACTGGGTAAGTTTTGCAGGATATTACTGGAGAATAATAAGAACAAATGAAGATGGAAGTTTAAGATTATTATATGGAGGACCAGCTGATGAACTGGGGAAAACTACGACAGGATATATTACAAATCGCGGAGGATTTAATAGTAGATATGATAATCCAATGTATGTAGGGTTTAAATATGGAGAAACAAATACATTAAGTAATAATAGAAAAAATACAAATAATTCAGAAATATTAGGAGGAGACGAATCTACTAATGTAAGTACATTAAATGGATGGTATAATGCAAATATAAAAAGAAAGCCAGATGGAGTTTTTTATCAATATGATGACTATATAAGTAAAACAGCAATATATTGTAATGATAGGGCAGTACCTAGTAGTTACTACACTTCTATCGGTACATTCTATTATGGGGCAGCACTAAGGTTAACAATAGAAAGTTCGAGTTATGGAGGAGTACAAAGTGAAAGTAATTATCACCCGTCGTATAGATGCGGAGTAAAATACGATGGAAATTATATAGAAAGTACACAAGCAGAGGAAGATAAATTTAGCGGAATGAATGATAAAGCAAATCTAAAAAACCCAATAGGATTAATGACGGCGGACGAAGTAGTATATGCAGGGGGAAAATATGATACAAGTAATGACCAGACATATTATTATTTAAATGCTAATGGATTAAGTATAACTGATTCTAACTGGTGGTACACGGTGAGCCCGTATAATTTCTACGATGCCTATTCGGTACGCATGTTCACCGTGTATGGTAGGGGTAACCCTGGCCTCTTGAGTAGCTCTTACATTGGAGGCGGTGGTTCTACACGTCCCGTAATTTCTCTGAAATCATGTGTTCAAATAACAGGTGGTAGTGGTGTTGTTAATTTTACCGGTAATAATGAAATTAATAATCCATATATAGTTAGTATTGATGATAAGTGTGCTAAAGCAGATAATTAAAAATAGTTCAAAAATCAATTGAACTATTTTTAATTATGCACAATAACTTCTAAATTTAGTTTCTTACAAATGCTTAATAATAATTGAAAGTCATATTCTCTCACACCATATTCATAATTTTGAATACTTTTATAACTTTTATTTATTAAATTTCCAAATTCCTTTTGCGTCATATTAGAATATTTTCTAATAATTTTTATAATATCTTTAGAATTAAAAGTATTGCATATAATACTAAATTTCGAGTTTTTTGATTTAATGTTTATATTTATATCTAATGAATTACAAACTTCTAATAAAAATGAAGTATCATAATTTCTTAAACCAGCTTCATAAAATCTTATAGTGTTAGAAGCTTTATTATATGTTTTGGCAAACTCTTTTTGAGTCATTTCAGAACTTTGTCTTATAAATCTAAATATTTCATTAGACTTATATTCATGACATATGATTTTCATTACTATCACCTATTGAAAAGTATACAAAAAATTGTTATAATTAAATCATAAGAGTTACATAACAGGGGCATTTAATAGGAGGAGTGAGTATGAATAAAAAGTATATAATAATAAGTATAGTAAGTGTATTAGTAATATTAATAGGAGTAACTATAGCATACTATAGTGCAATAATAACAGGAGACAGAAAGAAAATAGTAATTAATACTAAAGAATTACAGGTAGTATTTCACAATGGAGAAGAAATAAATGAAACAGCAATAGAAGCACCATGGGAAACAAGTAAAACATTTAGTGTAGAAAGTAAAAGCCCAGATATATTCTATTATAATATAGTATTACAAGATTTAATAAATGGTTTTACTTCAAATACATTAGAATATAAAATAACATGTACAGATGGAGATGGATATTCAATGAGTGACTTTGAACCAGTACCAGTTTCACCAGAAAAGAGTGACCAAATATTAATAGAAGGAATAGAGTTACAACCAAAAGCGACACATGCATATACAATAGAATTTAAGTATGATAATAAAGAAGATATAGACCAAAGTGATGATATGGGAAAAACACTAAGTGGAAGTTTATATATAACAAAAGGTGAGAAAAAACAAATCTTAGCAGAGCAAGTATATGAAAAGATGAAAGAACAATATCCAAATACAATAGATAAGAAAAGAGAAGATTATGATAGTATACATACAGAAGCAGGGGTATTCTATGAAGATGGGAATTTTATAGAAACAGTACAAGATAATCAACAAGATAGAGTATATTATTATGTAGGAGCAGTAGAAAACAATTGGGTCTCATTTGCAGGGTATTACTGGAGAATAATAAGAACAAATGAAGACGGAAGTATAAGATTATTGTATGGTGGACCAGCAAATGATAAAGGAAATAGTCAAGAACAATATATAGGAAGTCCAAGAACATATAATGGAACAAGAACTGACCCTAGATATGTGGGATTTAAATATGGAGATTCAGGTACATTAAGTAGTAATAGAGGTAATGGAACACCGGCTCCAATATTGGGTGCGGATACAGATACAAATTCAACAGGAAGTAATGTAACATTAAATGGTTGGTATAAAGCAAATATGAATAAAAGTGATGGACAAACAACATATGAATGGGATAAATATATAAGTAGAACAGCAGTATATTGTAATGATAGAGCAGTACCAAATGGAAAATATAGTACAAGTAGTACATTCTATTATGGAGCAGGATTAAGATTAACAACAAATAGTTCAAGTTATGGAGGAGTTAGCCAAGCAAGTAATTATCACCCAAGTTATAAATGTGGAGTAGACTATCAAGGAAATCTAATAGAAAGTTCACAAGCAGAAGCTGATAAGTTTAGTGGCACAAATAATAGTGCAAAACTAACATATCCAATAGGACTAATAACAGCGGATGAAATAGCATATGCAGGAGGAAAATTTGGTACAAATAGTCCGCAAGCATATTATTACTTAACCGCAGACGGTAAAAATAGTGCAACTGGAACTAATTACTGGTGGACAATGAGTCCGTCTAACTTCAACGGCCAGTGCGCGAGCGTGTTCCTCGTGGCTGGCTCTTACGGCCCTGGCCAGTTGCACAACATCTACGTCGACGACACTCGCGCCGTGCGTCCGGTGGTTTCTCTGAAATCTTGCGTTCTGCTTTCTGAGTCAGCAGGAACCGCAGAGGATCCATTCGAAGTCCTTCCAATAAGTGATACATGTGCTCAAGCTAATAATTAAATATACATATTATAAATTATTTTAAATAAGTAATTGTATAAAAGTATATATTATAGTAAAATTATATATTGAAGAGAAATCTTCAAACAAAAAAACTGAGTTTACTTAGGTTATGTAGGCAACTTAGTCCTTTGTATAAAATAATAAAGGTTTCTTATTTTATACAAATATCCATGAAAAGCGTTCTTGTTTTCTTTATCGTTGATAATCATATCAATTAATATGACTATGATTATCAAAATGGTTAACTCTTTTCTCTTAGGATATCACCTCATTTTAAGGACGAGTCGCCTACTTCTAAGTAACTTAGTAATATTAATATTACATAATACAATATAAATTTTCCCTAAAATATAGGGAAAATTTTTCAAAAATTAAAAATTAATATTCAAAATTTTAAATCTTGTAAAATAAAAAAATTTATATAGTAAAATTATAAAAAAATAATTGAATATCATTTTTAATTGTGCTATTATTTAGATAGAAAATAGGTGTGAGGTAGGTATGAAAAATAATTTAGAAGAAATCATTTTAAAAAGGCTAGACCAAATGAATTTTAAATCTAGCACAATTGCAGAAATCATGGGGAAATTAGACAACAATGAAAAACAAAGAAAATTCTTTAAATTTATAGTATCTTATAATAGTGAAGTACTATCACTTCAAGATATATTTAAAGAATTAAATACATTAGAAAGTTGTTGCTAAAGTTAAAAAGTATTTCAGTAAAATGAAATACTTTTTTAGCACTTTTTTGCTTGACATTATATAAAAACAATAGTATATTTATATACATAAAAGCAGATTGTAATGCAAACCGGTCTACGAGTTAGATTATCTAACCCTACCGGTCGCAGCAATCTGCTTTTTATTTTTCTGCTTTTATATACTTAAGAAAACTAAATTATTGTGAAAATTATTATTATTTTTTTCTTTACAATTAAAGAATATAGTGGTATTATTATAACCAGAAACAGGATGTTTCCCAAACCGGTCTAATAGTTGAAATCAACCATACCGGTCGAAACGTCCTGTTTTTTTACGAAATTTTAGATTATTTCTTGACATTTTAAGATAAAAATAGTATTATGAGATACATAAAAGCAGATTGTAATGCAAACCGGTCTAAGCGCTAGATTATCTAGCCCTACCGGTCGCAGCAATCTGCTTTTGTTTTTTTTGTATTTAAATAACGCAGTAATATTATTGTATTTCATAAATAGTGGTACTTTTCAGTTGGGGTTATGAGTTAGATTACCTAACTCTAATGGTTAGAGTATACCATTTTAATATCTTTTATTTTAAAAAGTCTTAGAACTCTAAAATGTTTTTGATTATCTACATATTTTGTTACAACATCAAATTGTATTATATATTTTCTATTATTAATTATAATTGGAACTATATAATATTTCCAATTTAAATTTTGATATCTGCATTTAGTTTCATTAGCATTTGCAATTATTATTCCATTTTCTATTATCTTATCTAAATGAGCAAATAGTTCCAAATGCTTCGATAGTAATTCTTTTTGATAACCGCTTTTTATTATCTTAGCAACACTTTCTTTAATATCGCTATTAGAAACATGTATAATTTCATTATTATTTATAAAATATGTGTTTCCAGTTTCCTTAAACTTTTCTCTAGCCATTTTATATATTTCCACCTGTGATTTATTCTTAAATTTTATTCCTGTTTTATCAGTCTTAATTTCTACCTTTGCGATAAAGTTATCCTTAATTTCATTAACATAATCTTTAATCGCGTCACTAATGTTACTGTAATAATTAACAATATTCGATTTATCTTTCTTCTCTTCTAAATTTGTTTCCATTTTTGTCCCTCCTATATACTAATACGAAGAAAATACCCCTAAACGCTTTTTTTTAATCTAAAAAAGTGCCATTTTACACGGTTTTTTACGTAAACAAACGCGTAAACAAGAACAAAAAAGTATTAATATGTTATAATAATAAACGAGGTTAAAATATGATAATAAATGGTAAAAATATAAACATAGAAGATTTAGTAGAAAAAGTAGATATTGATAAAAATATTCCACTTAAAAGAAAAAATGGCTTAGTACTAAGAGAAAGTCAGATAGAAGTTCTAAAAAGATATGACATAAATTATGAACAATTTTCTTCTCTACAAAGTCTAATAACAGAAATAGAAGACATACTAAATAACGAGGGAAGTATAGAAGAATTAGAAAGCCTTAGTGAAGAATTACAAGAAATAGTTTATTACAATTACACAAATAAATAAAAAATGTTATTTATTTAAATAATAACTTAAAAAAAACAAGTTT
>CANRHY010000064.1 GCA_947630515.1 uncultured Bacilli bacterium | reverse complement strand
ATGCTACCTTCTTAAATTAATTTATCTCTTTTACTAATTATCTTTTCACTTGGCAAATACATAGTTATTTCACCATCACTTAAAACTTTAATAAAGCCAAGACCTGATAATATGATATCTTTATCTTTTTCTAAAGTAAGATTAACCTTATTTAGTATTTTTAATTCTTCACTTCTTTCTACTCTTAATTTTTTATATTTTAAGTCATTATTTAAATAAAATACAAAATGTAACATTTCAGAGTTATTATTTTCAATTCTTATAATATCGTCTATTATTAACATGAAACCTTTTTTTAAGTTATATATTTTTGGTTTAATTTCTTTTTTAGGTATATATTTTTTATAAATATTTACGTCTATGTAATTTACTATACTAGAAGAGTTCATTAGTCCTGGTGTATCTATTAGTGTTAAATCACTACCAACATTTATATTAATAAGTTCTGTTGTAGTGTTTGGAACAACACTTGTAGTAATACCCCCTTTTATACCAAACTCAAGTAGTATTCTATTTATTAAAGTTGATTTGCCACTGTTAGAAAGACCTAGAAAATATGCTTTTTTTACTTCATCTTTAGTAAGTGTTTTTATAAGTTTATCTACGTTTTTTCCAGATTTACCACTTACTACAAATATATCATTTATCCCTGTTATATTTTTAGCATAATCTATTATTTTTTTATCTTTAACACTTTTTGGTAGTAAGTCTCTTTTAGTTAGTACTAAATATACTTTTGTTTTGATATTTTTTATTACGTCTAAACATTTAGAATTAAAAGTTAAGAGGCTTGCTATATATATAACTGGGTGGTGAGTTCTATTAACTTTCTTTATAATAGCATCTTTATCTACTTCTTTATCTATAATACTTGCTTCTCCATAATGAATTACTTTAAAACACCTTTCACAATATTTAGCTTCATTATACACTTTTTCATTAACATAGCCTTCCATACCTTTTTCTGTAGTTTGTAAAATACTACCGCATCCCGTACATTTTCTAGTCATAATACTCTCCTCTTTTGAACATATCCCTTTTTGTTAGTTTTTTTATGATAATACCTTCTAAAAATCTGTTAAATAATGTTATTGTTTTGTCTTTTTTACTAATTGGGTTAACTAATATACTCGTCATACCCATTTTATTAGCTCCATATATATCTGTAACTAATTGGTCTCCAATACAGGCAACTTCTTCACATGTTCTTCTATATACTGATAGTATTTTATTATATCCATATTTAGTTGGTTTTTTAGACATAGCTAGGCTATCTATTAGAAGTTTATTTTTAAATGGTTCAACACGAGATTTTCTACTATTAGACATAAGTATAGGTCTTAATCCTAATTCTTTTATGTGTTCCATAAGTAAAATAGCTTCTTTACTAGGCTCATTATCTAAAACTGAAGATATAGTATTATCTAAATCAAATATTACTAATTTAATACCCATATTTTTTAGTTTTTCATAGTCAATTCTATATATGCTTTGAACATACATGTCTGGTACAAACTTTTCTAACATAACTGCTCCTTTCTACTCTTCACTACTGTACGAAAATTCGTGATTAAGTATTTTAATAGTATCTCCATCTTTTGCTCCCATTTTTTTAAGTTCGTCATCTACTCCCATACCTTTTAGTTTACGGGCAAATCTAAGGCTTGCTTCATCACTATTAAATTTAGTTTTCTTAAGTAATGTTTCTAAAGCGTTTCCACTTAGTGTAAACTCATGATCATTTTCTTTTTTTATACTAAATGGTAATTCACTCTTAAATTCATATAGTACATAATCTTCAAAATCTTCTTCATTATATAAATTTTCTTCTTTTACTTCATTAATTAAATCTTTAAATTTAAGTTTTAACTCTTCTATTCCCATTAAAGAAGTAGCACTTACTGGTATTACTTCTGTGCTTTTAAATTCTTTTCTAAACTTCTCTAAATTTTCTATAGAAGAGGTAATATCCATCTTGTTTGCAACTACTACATAAGGCTTATTATATAATTTTTCGCTGTAGTTTTTAACTTCTTTTCTTATAGTATTAAAAGCGTCTATTGGGTCATTTTCTAAACCGCTCATATCTATTACATACGCGATAGCTTTAGTTCTAAGAGCATGTTTTAAAAATTTGTCACCTAGTCCAATACCACTACTAGCGCCTTTTATGATACCTGGAAGGTCCGCGACTACATATGAGGAATTATGTAGTTTAACAACTCCCAAATTGGGGGTTAGAGTTGTAAAGTGATAATCTGCAATTTTTGGTTTTACATTGCTTATAACACTAATTAAACTACTTTTTCCTACACTAGGAAGTCCAACAAGTCCAATATCGGCAAGTAATTTAAGTTCACATTTAACTAATCTTTCTTCTCCTAGGGAACCATATTCACTTGTAGTAGGTGCTTTAAATTTATTTGATTTAAAAGATGCGTTTCCTCTTCCACCTTTTCCACCACTTGCTATTACGGCTTCTTCTTTGTCTTTTACAAAATCATGGATAATGTAATTTGTTTCACTATCAATTACAGTAGTACCAACTGGAACTTTTACTATTACATCTTCTCCATCTCTTCCAGTTCTCAATGCTCCACTTCCATTTTTTCCTTTTTCAGCTTCTATTTTTTTGTTATACTTTAAATCTATAAGTGTTGAAAGTCCTGCGTCTGCCTTAAATATGACACTTCCGCCTTTTCCACCATTGCCTCCATCAGGTCCACCTTTTTCTACATATTTTTCGTGTCTAAAAGAAGTCGAGCCATCTCCACCTTTTCCACCTATAACTTTTATATATACTTCATCTATAAACATAACTTCCACCAATATAATTGTAGCATAATAAAGCCAATTAGTAAACCAAACTATCTAGCGTCTTTACTATTTTAAAACTTTAACATTATATTTTAGTAGTCTATTTAGTACTCTTCTTTTAATAACAGGAATAGCTACTCTAGTAATATATCTGTTTTCTTCTTTAGTAGTGTTACCTACAAGTAAACTTTCTAAACTAATGCCATATCTTCTTTGTAAAAGAGGCATATAAGTATCTGTAATTTCTTCTATTACTTTTTCTTTAAATTCTTCTTCACTCATTTCTTCATTCTTATATTCTATAAAATTATCAAAAAATGGTTTAAGATTTTTAGTAGTTCCTGATATAGAAGCTTTTAACTCTTTTATTTCTTCTTCTTTTAGTAAAACATAACCACTTAAGTCAATTTTAAAGTACATATAAAATTTTTCTTTTACATTAGGTTTTAGAACTTCAATTTTCTTTTTTATAGTATCAATGTCTTCATTACATATGTCTTTTATATTAACAATTTTTTGTCCATTATTTATTTTATCTATAGTTTTTTTAATAAATATAATTACATATCTATTATTTCTAGTTATTACGTCATTATTTAAATAATCTAGTAAAAGAGTTTTATCTTCTGTCTTTAATAACTCACAAACTCTCTTAAAACTTGAGTCAGGTAACTTAAATAAATAGTCTTTAATCTTTTTTAAAGAGCTTATATTTAATTTTTTAACTTCATTTGTAACACCTTTTTTTAATTCTTTTTCATCTTTTATTGTGTATTCAAGTAGAATGTTTTCTAATTCTTCTGTGCTTAAAATATCAAGAGAAAGTAAAATATCTTTTTTACTAAAAGGAAAAATAGTAGAAAATAAATTCTTTTTACAAATCGAGTCTACTTGTTCTTTTATATTATCAAGTAATATAAATTCAGATTTACCAATTTTTACTTTACTGTTTTTAGAAAAAGTAAACATGAATCTTCTTTCTATACTACTAAGAAAACTAGATAATGCTTCTAATATTATCTCATCTTTTATTTTGTAATCAAATTTTAAATAAACTATATCTTTAAACATATAACCCCTTCAAAAACAAGATATATTATACTATTATTTTTAGAATTTTCAACTTTTATTAATTATTTTTTATTTATTTAATAAAATATAGTATGATAAGAAAAATATTAGAATTTTTTAGAAAATTTGCTTTTTTTACTACAAGTTATAGTATTAATGTATTTCCTCCTCCACTTACACCTGAAGAAGAAGAAAGATATATATTTTTATCTAATAATGGAGATAAAGAAGCAAGAAGTATGTTAATTGAACATAACTTAAGATTAGTTGCGCATATTGTAAAAAGATTTGAGTCTTTTAAAGAAAATCAAGATGATTTAATTAGTATTGGGACTATTGGACTTATAAAAGGAATAGATACATATAACCCTGATAAGCCTGTAAAATTAATTACTTATGCCGCGAAATGTATAGAAAATGAAATACTTATGTATATAAGACAAAATAAAAAAGTACAAAATAATGTAAGTTTAAATGACTCGATTGGATATGATAAAGATGGAAATGAGATAACACTAGCAGATATAATAAAAGATGAATATGTAGATTCAAGTGAAATAATAGATTTAAAAGATAATATTACAAAATTAAAAAAATATATAGGTATACTTTCTAAAAGAGAAAAAGAAATAATTATAAGAAGATATGGTCTTTTAGATAAAAAAGAAGAAACACAAAGAGAGATAGCTAAAGAATTAAAAATAAGTAGAAGTTACGTTTCAAGAATAGAAAAAAGAGCTTTAGTAAAATTAATGAGAGAATTTCTTAAAAATCAGGAGTAGTTAAAGTTTTCCTTTACATATAATATTTACAGTGGTATAATTAATACCAGTGATATAAGTTCACCTTATACCGCAGCAGATACCAAGGCGAGAGCAGGTATTTGTCGGGCTTGGGAGCCGAACACTGTAGACGTACAACTAGAGGTCGAGGTCTGACCAGATTTAACTGGGAGTGGGGAAAGCCCCACTTGAAAAAGTCAACCATTTAGGTTGGCTTTTTCAATTTACAATCTTTTGGATAATAATACTTTTAACATATTTCTTAGTTTGTTTATTGGCAAAAATTTTAACTGAGTATTTGTTGCTTTTATTTTATGCTTATATTCATAATAACATTTATCAATATAAGTCAAAAAATCTGCCACTTGAAATAACACTTCTTCTTGCTTATTAAATTTTGATACAAATTTGTAATTATATCCATCGAATACATTAGATAATGCTTCTTGAACTATTTTTTGACCATTATCATAATATACAACTATACTATCAAATTTACTAAAATAGTCTAGATTTTTTTCTAACATATCTTTAAGCTCAGTTTCGATTTTCAATTCAAGATTGTAATAATTATTTAAATTTTTCTTATCAATAACTATAGTTTTAAATCTTATACGTATTTTTCTTACAAATTCTAAAAAATATAAAATATCTTTTTTCTATAAGGAATATCAAATTTACTGTATTCATTTTTTCCTCTAACTAATTCGTTAGTATGAATCATATAATTAAAATTATAAACTCTAAGTTTTTCTTTTAAATGATTTATTTCTTTTATAAAATCTCTATTTGATTCACAAAAGACAAAAGATACTCCATATAATCTTGAACTATTCTTTTTAGTAAAACCACTATCGCCTGTTTCGTCTACGTAACTAATTAAAAGCTGTTTCATTTGAAAATCCTCCTTTCTGCGATGCCTTCTACACTATCACAAAAAGAGAAGAAAAGCAAACATACCCAAAATTAAGAATTCGCATACGAAAATTAGTAAAAATCGACGAATTTTTAATTTTGGAGTACAATTTTGCCACCAATTTTAAATTTT
>CANRHY010000063.1 GCA_947630515.1 uncultured Bacilli bacterium | reverse complement strand
GGGGGTTATTATTAGAGGATAACCTTATCTTTTTCAGTGTATTCACATAGGAATATTTTCTATGTGTTTTTTCATGTGTGAGAAAGGAAGGTAAGAAAATGAAAAAAAGAAATTTAATAATATTAACAAGTATACTTTTAACTATAATATTAAGTACAAGTTATGCAATATTTGTTGTGAGTACTAATGAATATAAAGCAAGTGAGTTACTTGTAAGTAGTTTACTATATGGAATACAAATAGATGGAAAAAACGAAAATACTATAACAGTAAGTGCAGGAACAACAAAAAAGATAAATGTAAAAATAACAAGTTTAAATGAAATAGATAGTAGATATAGTTTAGATTATAAAATAACAAAAGGTGATGGTAAAGTATATTATCTAAGTACAACAACAGATACTCCAACAGGAGAAGTAAATAAATATAATAATAATACATATACAAAAACAGTAACAGTAGTAATAGAAGCACAAACAGAAATGACAGTAGAATTTACAGTAAGTGGAGGATATCTAGCAAATTCTACTGTAACACCATCAGCGTCATATAAAGCAGTAACAGATAAAGGATATGAAGTAACAGTAAATGTTACAGGAGGAACAGTAGATTCAGCTACAAAACAAGTAAAAGAAAATGATGGATTAACATTTACTCTAAAAGCAACAACAGGATATAATTTAGGTAAAGCAACAGTAAAAGATTGTGATGGAACGATAGAAAACGGAGTATTAACACTAAAAAATGTATCAAAAGACCAAACATGTACAGTAACGATACCAATAAATACATACAAAGTAACAGTAAATGTAAATAATGGAAAATCAGAGCCAGCGTCTAGAAATATAAATTATAATAGTAGTGGAACATTTACAATAACAGCAAATGATGGTTACATAACGAATGGAGCAACAGTAGATGGAGGTTGTACAATAAAAGGAGATATAGTAACAGCAAGTAAAGTAACAAAAGCAATGACATGTACAGTAACATTAAAAGTAAAAACAGTGCAAGTAAAAGTAACAATAGTAAATGGAAAAATAGGAAATAATACAACTGAAACAAAAACAGTAAATGTAGGGGCAACGGCATCATTTACAGGAATAACAGCAAATTCAGGATATATGCTTGAACAAGCAACTTATTCTGGCTGTGAAGACAGTGCAATTAGTGGAGATAGCATATCATTTGCAAATGTAAAAAAAGATATAGCTTGTGATATTACATTAAGTGAAAAATTATGTAAAGCAATATGTGATAATAAAACTATCTATGGTAAAACGGGAACTGAGACTGGATATTCTCGAGAATATACATGTAAAAATATCGGATCTTCTGGATGGGGGTATTGGGAACCACTACATGTGAATGATATTTGTTCTGGTGAAATAGGAGTAGCCAACGATATAAACAAAAAATCATGTGCCAATAATGTTCCGGGGTTTGCAAAGTTTGTTTTCGACTGTTAAGGAGTTAACAATGACAGAAAAAATGATAAATAAAAAAGTAGGAAATAATATAAAAAGATATAGACTATTATATAATATAGATAAAGGTAATATGACACAAAGAGATTTAGCAGAAAAGGTGGGTGTTAGTACTTCACTTATTGGAGGACTTGAAAGTAACAATTTAAGTCAGGGTATCAGTATATATAACCTATACAAAATAAGTGAAGTACTAAGAGTTCCAATAAATAAATTTTTTGAATAACATTAATAACTGAACTATTTAATTTTATTGAGTTAACTTAGTTCAGTTTTTTCTTGAAATTTTATATTTAGTTAAAATTGTTATTTAGTAGATAAAAAAAGTAAATTATAGTATAATATTTAACAAGAAGTGAAAAGAGGTGAGAACAATAAAAAAGATACCTATAGGAACAACTGATTTTAAAAAACTAATAGAAGAAGATTACTATTATGTAGATAAAACTAATGTAATAGAAAAACTAATAACTACAGGTGCAGATGTAGTATTATTTCCAAGACCTAGAAGATTTGGTAAATCTCTATTCTTATCAATGCTAGATAATTTCTTTAATATAGAAACAAAAAAAGAAAATAAAAATTTATTTAAAGATTTATACATAAATAAAAGTGATTGTTATAAAAACTTTGGAAAATATCCTATTATACATTTAGACTTTAAAGATATGAAAGAAAGTAATTATAATAATTCTTTAGAAAAATTTAAAATACTTATACAAAGAATATTTACAGAAAAAAGTTATATTAAAGAAGTAATTGATAAAGATGAAAAAGATATTTTTAAAAAATATAAAAGTAGAACAGCAAGTGAAGTAGAATACAAAGAAAGCATAAAATACTTATCAATGTGGCTAAAAAAATATTATAAAGAAAAAGTAATAATACTAATAGATGAGTATGATACTCCAATACAAGCTGGATATAATAATGGCTTTTATAAAGAAATAATAGAATTTATGAGGGGAATATTTGGAAGTGCTTTAAAAGGAAACAATTCCGTAAAAATGGGAATATTAACTGGAGTATTAAGAGTAAGTAATGAAAGTTTATTTAGTGAATTTAATAACCTTAAAGTATATTCAATGATGGAAAATAATTATAATGAAGCCTTTGGTTTTACAGAAAGTGAAACAAAAAAATTACTTCTGTACTATGATTTAAAACTAACAAAAGAAGTAAAAAATTATTATGATGGCTATAACTTTAGTGGTTTAAGTATATATAATCCATGGAGTATAATGAATTATGTAAATGATAAAAAAATAATGCCTTACTGGATAAATACATCGAGTAACACATTAATAACTGATTTACTTACTAAAATGAATGAAGAAAATAAACTTACAATGCAAAAACTAATAAATAAAGAAAGTATAAGTTTTAATTATGATTCTAACATAACATACTTAGATTTTAATAATTATGAAGACATAGATAAAGTACTTAATTTACTTCTAGCAAGTGGATATTTAACATTTGATAAAAAAGTAGATAACATAGATTACTTTAAAATACCTAATGAAGAAGTAAGATTAAGTTTAGCAAAAATAATGCAAAGAGTAATAATAAATAAAACACTATTACCAGAACAAAACATTACATTTGTTGGTAATATATTAAATGGAAATAAAGAAGAAATCGAGCACTACATAAATGAATTACTTACAAGTTTAAGTTACTTAGATTTAACAAAAGAAATAAGCTATCATTTATTTCTAATGGGCTTACTAGCGCCAGTAATTGAAAAAGGATACATAGTTAAATCAAATAGAGAAACTGGGCTTGGAAGAGCTGATATATTAATAGAAACAAAAGATAGAAAATATGGAGGAGTAATTGAATTAAAAGTAGCAAATACTGAAAAAGAAATAAACAAAAAAATAAATGAAGCTAAAAAACAAATAAAAACAAATAACTACATAAACGAACTTAAGCTAGATAAAGTAAATAGTATTACTACACATATAATAGTGTTTTATAAAAAGAAATGCATTGTTAAATAAAAAGCCCAAATAACATTGACAAAATATACACTTTTGTGGTATTATTTAGTTAGTAAACACAAAGGTGTTTTTTTTATGGAGGGAATAATGAAAATTGGAGCATTTTTTAGAGGAGTAAAAAAAGAAGGTAAAATGGTACGTTGGCCTAAAGGAAAAGACATGCTTAAATATAGCAGTGTAGTACTAGCAATGATGGTATTCTTTGGCTTATACTTTTATGTACTAGATTTATTATTTACATTTGTGAAAGGAATTATTAAATAATGGAAAACGAAAAATTATGGTATGTAGTTAATACTTATTCAGGACACGAAAGTAAAGTAAAAGAAAACTTACTTATGAGAGCTGAAACTATGGGTATGGAAAACAATATCTTTAGAGTAATCGTGCCTGAAACAAAAGAAGTAGAAATAAAAGATGGAGTAAAAAAAGAAAAAGTAAAAAAGATGTTTCCAGGTTACGTTCTTGTTGAAATGATTATGAGTGATGAGGCTTGGTATGTAGTAAGAAACACTCCAGGAGTTACTGGATTTATCGGTTCTTCTGGTAAAGGTGCAAAACCAACACCACTTCTTCCTCAAGAAATAGACAAAATACTAGCAAGTGAAGGATTAAGTAGAATAGATGTTGCTACTGAACTAGGTGAAGGTGACTCTGTA
The DNA here is from genome assembly GCA_947630515.1 of uncultured Bacilli bacterium. GTDB lineage: Bacteria > Bacillota_I > Bacilli_A > RF39 > UBA660 > MGBC139354. The sequence goes on along the minus strand of CANRHY010000063.1, from coordinate 1,627 downwards.
ACAATTATAGATGGACCATTTAAAGGTATGTTTGGTAAAGTACAAAGCGTAGACTTAGAAAATCAAAAATTAAATGTTCTAATCGACTTATTTGGTCAAGAAACACCAGTAGAAGTAGACTTACTTCAAATTAGCAAAAACTAATTATATTTCATTTTTAAAGGGGGTTAAAATGAAAGAAGTAAATATTAGTGAAATAAATTTATCTAAATTAAGACATTTACATCCTAAAATACATAGTGAAGCAGAAATTTATACTGATGGTAAAACTTTATATAAAATGTATAAAGACAAAAGCAAAAAAGCTTCTTATGAAAGAGACAAAAAATTAGAAGAATTAGGAAAAATAAAAGGACTTAAAAAAGTAGTAATACCTAAATGTAAAATAGAAGAAAAATCTAAAAATAAAACTATTCTAGGTTGTACACTAGATTATATACCAAGTAGTAAAACACTATTTGAAAGTGTAAGTTTACTAACAATGAATAATTATGATGAGTACTTAAATCTATTAAGAAGAGTATCTTACACACTAAAAAGTATTCATAATAGACCAGAAAACATAGTAGTAGGTGACATGAGTTTCTTTAATATATTAATAGATAACAAAAAAGACTATCACATAATTGATTTTGATGGAGTAGCTATTAAAAACATAAGGAATACTAGAGTACCTTATTATGTATATGAATTTATTGAAAACAAGAAAGTTATAGAAAAAGTAAATAGAAATTATGATAGATTAACAATGTTACTATTTTACTTAGATTCAATATTTTGTAAAAGAATATTCGAAATAAAACAATATGAATATGATAGAATGTCTGAACAAATAACAAACTTAAAAGAAATAAGAGGCTTATTTAGAGAATTACAAAGAAAAGGAAGAGATATTCCTCATATTCCATATTTATATGAAATAATAGAAAGCAAAAGATTAAACTTAACGAAAAATAAAAAGAATACAAAAAAAGATTGAATTTGTGGCTAATTTGTGATATTATTTCACCTAGAGTTATATATTTTAATATGTAACTAAATAAGTGGGAGACATTGGCTTCATTATAACCACTCGCGAAAAAATAAACTATAAAATATAATAGGAGGTGTTTTTCGTGGCAAAACAAATTACTAAAGTAGTAAAAATAGAAATACCTGCAGGTAAAGCTACACCAGCTCCACCAGTAGGTACTATCTTTGGACCACTAGGTATAAACTTACAAGAATTTTGTACTAAGTATAACGATGCTACTAAAGATAAAATTGGAGACATAATTCCAGTTGAAGTAACAATATACGAAGACAGAACTTTTGATTTTGTACTTAAGACTCCACCAGCAGCTTCAATAATTCTAAAGAAAGCTGGTTTGCAAAAAGGCGGAGTAAAAGGCGCTAATGAAGTAGTAGCTACAATCACTAAAGATGACTTAAAAGAAATAACTGAAATTAAGTTACCTGATTTAAATACTACAAACATCGAAAGCGCTATGAGAACAGTCGCAGGTCAAGCAAGAAATATGGGAATAGCTGTTAAAGGATTAAATGATACTGAAATGCAAGAACAAGCTGAAGAAGCTGCATATGCAGAAGCTGAAATGGCTAAACTAGATGCTGAACTTGAAAATAT
>CANRHY010000062.1 GCA_947630515.1 uncultured Bacilli bacterium | reverse complement strand
TAACAGTAGGTCCTACATGTACTTCTACTACATGTCCACTTATTCCAAAATCTCCTAGTACTCTTTCAAGTATCTTATTATTAGAAGTAATAAATTCAGTACTATTAACTTTACCTTTACTTTTACTTCCTACTAATAAATCAAGTGGTGGTAAAACATAATCACCTAAACTATTATCATGACTTACTTCATGAGGCATTTGCACTTCTTCTTTTACAGGTGCTTTCTCTTCTTCTTTATGAGTAATCTCATTAATATTAGTTATGATAACTTTACCATCATCTTCTTCACTTTCTCTAGATTTTAAATCTTCTTCTCCCTCTTTAGCCATCTCTTCTATAGATTTCTTTTTAATAAATGGTTTTGTAATCATTTTAACTAAATCAAATATAGTAACGTCAAATAACATAATCACACCAAAAATAAGCAAAACAACACATACTATTAAAGTTCCAGTAATATCAAATAAAGTAACAAAAACCATAGCTAAAACAGCCCCGATTATTCCACCTCCAGTATACATAATCATACTTTCAGTTTCAAAACTAGCCATCAAATTATTTAAAGTTACTTTAACTATCTCTACTCCTGTTACATTAGTATCTTTAATATACTCTAAATGCGCAAGAAGTAAAACAGCAAGTACTATAGTATAAACTCCTATTAATCTTGCATTAAAATAATTTGGTTTTTCTCTTTTAATAAGTAAAATAGTACCTAGAACTAAACAAATAACTAACCCTAAAACATACCAATTACCAAAAAGAAAAATAACAAAATTTTTAACAAATCTTCCAACTATTCCAAATTTACCAAAACCTAAAACACCAATTAGTACAAGTACTAACCCCTCTACTTCTTTAATATAAGGAAAAGGCGTCTTATTTGTAGTATTTTGAACTTTCTTTTTTGCCATAAAACCCACTCCTAACTAATCTTTATAAGCATCTAATAATTTCTTATGAATACCTGGCTCAACTTGATTTAAAGCATTAACACTTGTTTCTAAACTAACTCTATATTCTCCCTTATAAAATTCACTCTCTGCTTTAGTAAGCGCAGTATCTATATCTTTATAACTACTTCTATATCTATTTCCATAAACAATAGCCATCTCAGCCATAGAAGCATTTTTAGCTAAAGACTCACTTAAAGTATATAACTTTAAAACTAAATCTCTTCCAGTATCAACTCTCATATTAAGTGAATCTATCTCTATTGGTTTCTTACTTAACTCTTCTACTATACTACTAATTCCCTCTTTAGCTTCACTTAACTCAACATAATAAGTCTTAGGTACTACAGGTAACTTAACTTCTTTTATCTTCTCTTTAGCATCTTTCAAAATTGTCCTTATCTCAGTAAGTTGCTCTCTAGCTCTTACCTCATCTTCTTTTAAACTACCCAAACTCTTAATAACACTTTCTAACTTATCTTCAGTTTTAGTAAGCCTTACACTAATAAGCTCACACTCTTTACTAAGCCTACTATATGGAGTAACCCTAGTTAAAGTTCTATCACTTACTTGTTTAAAACTAATTCTCTCTTCATTTAACTCACTACTTATACTATCTAAACTCTTAATCTCTTCAGGTGTCAAAGCATAAGTTTCCTTAAGCTCATTTATCTCTAAATAAATATTTTTAATAACTTTAATTAATCTATTTAACTTAACTTGAATACTCTCTAAATAATCTTCATACTCTTTCTTACTTTGTTTCTCTTTATCAAAATCTGAATATAAACTCTCAAAATAATCAAGCATTGTCTTAAGTTCAAAAATACTATCTTCTAAATTAAGAACTTTCATTCTATCATATATATCACTTAATTTCTTATTAGCTTCTTCTACATTATGCTCTAAATTAATGTACTCGATATTATACCCATCTTTTTTCATTTTAGAAGCCATACTCTTTAGTTCTCCTATCTTTTTAGGAATAATCATTTTACACATTAAAATAACTGTAGGAACTTCTTCTATAACTATCTTTATATTATTAATAAGGTCATCTAAAGCATGCACTATTTTACCAACTTCATCATAATCATTTTCTTCCATTACTCTTTCAAAAGCACTAAAAAGCTTATTAATATTATCAAACTGTAAATTAATACTATCTTCCATACCCTTATAATCACTTTTATTATTATTGTATTTAGTAACCACTTCTCTATACATTGCTTTAAGCTTAGTAACTGCATTTCTATTTCTCTCTTCACTCATAGTTATATCTTTAATACTATCATATAACATTTCCATATCAGTTCTAACATAATAAATATCTACTTCAGCTCTAGCCATAACAAAACTAGCTTCCTTAAAAGCCTTTGTATCTATTAACCCTTCAGCTTCTAGTAATTTATCTGTTAACTTTGGTATTCCCTCATTTACTATTCTATTATATCTTTTTTCCCATTTCTTATATTTTTTATCTAAAGCATCATTATTAATTAAACTTTTTACTCTTTCCATCTCTGTTATAATAGAACTAGAAGATATTAAATTCTTCATAGTCTCAAGTCTAGTAAGTTCATTTTCTAACTTATTTTTAGTTCTCTTACGAATACTATATATAGTAACAACTATCATAATAAGACCAAAACCATATATACAAATGATACCTAATACAAACAGGCTATTCATATTTTACACCTACTCTCTATATAATATTTTACCACGTTATGTTAACTTATAAAAGAAAAAAATGCGCAAAAAAAAGAACTCTGCCACTACGGATAATACACGTATCCTATCCTAACGTCCAAAACGGTTAGTGGTACAAGTTCTTTCTAATAGAAATATTACCATAATTTTAAATAAAAATCAAATACTTTTAATATACTCTATTTTTTTAGAAGTATCTCCACTTAACAAATAAGAAGAACTTACTACCATATCTGCTCCACTTGTTTTAAGGGCGCGAACATTTTCTTCATTTACCCCACCATCTACTTCTATTATAGTGTTATAACATTTTTCCTCTATCTCTTTTTTTAAATCTTCTACCCTAGAAAAAGTATCACTCATAAACTCTTGCCCACTTTCACCTGGCTCGACACTCATTACAAGCACCATATCAACATAAGGAAGAAGAAAGAAAATATCACTTACTTTAGTACTAGGTTTAATACTAACTCCTACCCTTAATCCATTATTTTTAATATGTGTTATTAATAGCATAGGTGCTTTTACTGCTTCATAATGAAAAGTAATATATTCTGTATTTAAAGTACTAAAAGGGTCTATATATTTTTCAGGATTTTTTACCATCAAATGAATATCTAACTTTAAATTAGTATCTAACTTACTTACTTCACTTATACTAAAACTTTTATTTTTAACAAACTTTCCGTCCATAACGTCGACATGAATATAGTCTGCTTTCCCATTTTCAAAAGCCTTAACTGCTTCTTTTACTTTCATTTTATCTGTTAAAATACTTCCACTTACTTTCATTTCTTCACCTCATTAATTAGCTTTAAATAACTTTCATATCTACTTTTTAAAATTTTTCCCTTTTCTACTCTTTCAATAACAAAGCACCCATCATTTTTAATATGTGTACAACTTTTATATTTACATTTATAACCAAACTCTATAAACCCTTGATTTATGTCTTGAGCACTTGCTTCTATTTCTAATGAACTAAACCCAGGAGTATCCGCAACTAAACCACCTTTTACATTAATTAACCTAGCAAGTCTAGTCGTGTGCTTCCCTCTACCTAAATGAGTACTAACTTCTCCTACTTGTAAATTTAAAGAACTATCTATCTTATTTAAAAGAGAAGACTTCCCAGCCCCAGTTTGTCCTGCTAAAGAAATAACACATCCCTTTATTTCCTTAACTATCTTTCTAATTTCTTTATTAGTATACACTTTATAACCTATTTTTTTATAATACTTTAAAGTATTTATTATATTCTTTAACTCTTTTCTATTAAGTAAATCTAACTTAGTTACTATAATTATTGGAGTAATATTATTAATACTAGCAAGCACTAAAAACTTATCAAGTAAATATGTACTAAAATCAGGTATTTTTGTACTAACAACTATAAATAACTTATCTATATTAGAAACAAGTGGTCTTATCAAAGTATTCTTTCTTTCTAAAACACTTTCAATAACTAACTTTTCATTATCTATTATAACATTATCTCCAACTGTTAAATTAAAACCTCTTAATTTTCCTCTTACACTACACGGAAAAACACTGTTACCATCACTAACAGTGTATAAATCCTTATTAATACTAATTATTTTACCTTTCACTTTCTCCATTTGTATCTTCTTCCACTTCCCCATCAGGCATAACAATATCATCTACTACTTGAGGCTCTTTAGTTACTGTAACAGTTAACTCAACACCCTCTCTAACAACATCTCCAGCTGGTCTACTTTGATTAGTTATAGTACCAGGTGCAAGTAAACTATTTTCTACTTCATTAATAGTTAAATTTAATTTATACTTTTCTGCAAACTCTTTTACTTGGTCTAATGTATACCCATTTGTAAAATCTGGATAAACTACTTGTATATCAGGTATAAATAAAGTAACAGTACTTCCATATTTAACAGTCTCTCCAACAGTCGGACTTATTTCAATAACTACTCCATCTTCATAATTATCTTGTTCTGTAACTGCTTTTTTCTCTACTCTAACATTACACTTATATTCTCTTTCAAGTCTATCTTTAATAACTAAATAATCAGTTCCAATCCAATCTTCTTCTATAGTAAATGACGCATCTCCACTACTTAAATATACACATACACTTCTTCCCTCTTTTACTAAAGTTCCTGCTTTAGGACTAGTACGTATTGCATACCCTTCTACTACATCATCACTTGCTTCATACTTATAGTCATCATCTTTACACTTTACAACAAAACCAGCCTTAGTAAGTAAATTACTTGCTTCTACCTCAGTCATATTATAAACATCTGGCACTTTAATAGTCTTTTCACTTGTTAAAGTAGGAAGTAAAAATACAAAAGTAACAACTAAAATTACAAGTCCTGTAAATATAGAAGCTAAAATAATTAAAAGCTTATTTTGTTTTTTAGTTTCTTCCTTTTCTTCTATTTCTTCTTGTTTTTTCTCTTTTTCCTTATTCATTTTTTCCTCTTTTACTGCTTCCTTAAGCGCTTTTGACTCTTGCTCATTTTCAGGATATGGATAAACATACTTCTCTTCATTAGCCCTAGCCTCATCAAGCGCAGTGATAATATCTTGATGCATTTCTCTTGCATCTTTATATCTATTTTGTGGATTCTTTGCTGTTGCTTTTAATATTATGTTCTCAACAGATTGAGGTAATTCTGGAAGTTTTTTCCTAATACTAGGAAGAGGTTCTTTTAAGTGTTTAAGCGCTATTTCTACTGCATTATCCCCTTTATAAGGAACACTACCAGTAAGAAGTTCATACATAAGTATTCCCATAGAATAAATATCACTTCTAATAGTACTTCCTTTTCCATTTGCTTGCTCAGGTGGAAGATAATGAACACTACCCATTACTGAATTAGTTTGAGTAAGTTGTGTACTATTTAAAGCCATTGCAATACCAAAGTCTGTAATCTTTATAAGACCATTTTCAAGTATCATTATATTTTGTGGCTTAATATCTCTATGAATAATATAAGAGTCATGCGCATGTGCCATACCATCAGTAAGTTGACTCATAATATCAATAACCTCTGTAATAGTAAGACTTCCTCTTTTCTTAAGAAGTTGTTTTAAAGTTTTCCCTTCAACATACTCCATTACTATATAATATTGCCCGTCATCTTCTCCTACGTCATACATTTCCACTATATTAGGATGATTTAAACTA
>CANRHY010000061.1 GCA_947630515.1 uncultured Bacilli bacterium | reverse complement strand
TTATTCTTTAGTAATAACCCCCCCCAATTTTTTTATGAGTTAAATTGAAAGAGATTATCTTTTTCATTTTTTTCTCCTATCTTTCTTATATTTTTATTTTATCAAATTATTAGTTTTATTTCAATTACAAACTTTAATTTTCGTCATATAAACATACTTTATTATTCTTTATAGTTTTCTTTATATCGATAACTCTTTGATTAGATGAGCCTCTATATTTTAATCTAAAGTCATGTAACTCATCTACATATTGCCCATCTACAATTACATCTGCGTATTTAAGTATTTCTTTATTAATTATATTTTCATATAAATAACCAGTCCATATCCATATATTTTTATTTGGATAAACTTCTTTAAATTTTTTAGCTAATTTAATAGTTCCCAATATATTATTTGGATGTAATGGTTCTCCTCCAAGAATAGATAATCCTTTAATATAATCTTCTTTAGCTATATCTAATATAGTATCTATAGTATTATCAGTAAATAGATTTCCTTTATTAAAATCCCAAGTTTCAGAATTAAAACAATTCTTACAATGAAATTCACACCCTTGTAAAAATATAGAAACTCTTACTCCAGGACCATCTGATATATCCATTTTTCTTATTAAATTGTAGCGCATTTCTTACCTTTCTTACATGAACTTTCTTCTACTACTTTGTTATCTATATGTAAAACTCTTTCTTTTATTTCTTGAGTTCTACCTTTATTCCAAAAATTAGTACCTATATACCCACAAGTTCTTCTTGCAACATTTAAAGTATCATGATTTCTATTTCCACAGTTAGGACAATACCACTCTAAATTATCATCAAGTAATATTTCTCCATCATACCCACAAACTTGGCAATAATCACTCTTAGTATTAAGTTCAGCATACATAATATTATTATATATAAATTCTATTATCTCTAAAACAGCATCTATATTATTTTGCATATTAGGTGTTTCTATATATGATATAGCTCCTCCTGGAGATAATTTTTGAAATTCACTTTCTAGTTTTAATTTCTCAAAAGCATCTATTTCTTCAAATACAGGTACATGATAAGAATTTGTAATATAATCACGGTCAGTTATTCCTTTAATAACTCCAAATCTTTCTTTTAAATGTTTAGCAAATTTATATGTAGTAGATTCAATAGGAGTACCATATACAGAATAATCTATATCCTCTTCTTCTTTCCATTTCTTACATGCTTCATTAAGTTTTTCCATTACTTTTATTCCAAAGTCATGTCCTTTTCCTCCATCAGTATGAGAGTGTCCAGTCATATACTTAACACATTCATAAAGTCCAGCATATCCTAAAGATATAGTAGAATATCCATGATGAAGTAATTCATGTATTGACTCTCCCTTATCTAATCTAGCTAAAGCACCATGTTGCCATAATATAGGCGCAACAGAACTATTAACGTGACTAAGTCTATCATGTCTTATTTTTAAAGCACGATGGCATAATTCTAGTCTTTCATCTAATATCTCCCAAAATCTATCCATATCTTTTTCGCTACTAAGAGCTACGTCAGGTAAATTCAAAGTAACAACACCTTGATTAAATCTTCCATAATATTTACCCTTACCTTCTTTATAATTTTTAGCTTTTGCTATATTACCTAAAGATATAGACCTATCAGGAGTTAAGAATGATCTACATCCCATACATGGATAACATTCCCCTTCTCCAAATTCATTTTTCTTTAATTCTTTCATTATCTTTTCTGAAATATAATCAGGTACCATTCTTTTAGCAGTACATTTAGCTGCAAGTTTAGTAAGATAATAATATTTACTATTTTTATGTACATTATCTTCTTCTAGTACATAAAGTAATTTTGGAAATGCTGGAGTAATATATACACCCTTTTCATTCTTCATTCCTTGTATTCTTTGATTTAATACCTCTTCTATTATCATAGCAAGTTCTTCTTTATATTCATCTGTCTCCCCCAAATACATATTTACACTTAAAAAAGGTGCTTGTCCATTAGTAGTAGTCATAGAATTTATTTGATATTGAAAAGTTTGTACTCCATCTACTATCTCTTTCTTTAAATCTTCTTTAGCATATTTAATTACATCTTCTTTACTAAATTTTCTTTTCTTATATTTATCTAAATATATATTATAGCTGTCTCTTACAAAAGGCGCTAAATGAGTAAGTGAAATAGTACAACCTCCATATTGACTAGAAGATACTGCTGTTATTAGTTGAGTAGCTATAGTCATTGCTGTTAAAAATCTATGAGGTTTTTCTATCATCACTCCATTAATATTAGTTCCATTTTGAAGCATATCTTCCAAATTTATTAAGTCACAATTATGAAGAGCATTTTGAGCAAAATAATCAGCATCATGAAAATGTATAATCCCACTATCATGTGCACTTACTATATCACTAGGAAGTAAAAATCTTCTTGTAATGTCAGTGCTAGTAATACCAGCTAAATAATCTCTTTGTACAGTAACTATCTTAGCATTTTTATTAGAGTTTTCAGTATTCCAGTACTCACTTTCTCCTTCAATAAGTTCTTTTATAGTTCTATCTGTAGTATTACTTTTTCTTACAAGTTCTCTAGTATATCTATAAGTTATATATTTTTTAGCTAAAGCATACTTTCCTAAAGACATAAGTCTCATTTCAATAATATCTTGAATATCTTCAACTAACATTCTCTTCTTATTAAGCCCTTCAATATACTTAATAATGTTTTTAATTTGAGTATCACTTACTCTTTCTTCTTCCGAAACCTCCTTATTTGCCTTACCAATTGCATTTTCAATTTTTTCAGGCTCATAATCAACGAATTTTCCATCACGTTTAATTATTTTCATCTATATTACCTCCATATTATATTCAAATTATAACAAATTTATTTTTATACGTATGTTGCAAATGCAACATTTATAACTTTTTTCTTAAAATTATTTTTTGTCACCTTATTTTACTTATGTTTTTAAAAAAATATTTTTGTAAAAAAAAAGAAATAATCGCTATTTCTTTTTATTTTGGAATAATGTTGCGGCTATCAAAACAATTATAACAATAACCATAACTACTATTATTAGATTTATATTTTTAGGATTATTAACTGCGTCTTGTACAATTGAAGCAGTTAGAAAATAATTAGAACAGTGGTCTATTTCAAAATCCACTAAACCATTTCTAACAATTAAATTTCTATCAATATATTCTATTTGACTTTTTTCTTCATTTATATAATATAAATATAATGAATCTCCATCTTTATATTTACCATCTACATTTATTTCTACATTAGCTTTAGTAGGAAGAAGTCCATGATAATCAAAATTAATAAGTAAAGCGTCTTTATTTTTTATCATATTAGATAAATTATTATCTAAAGAAGTTTCTATATCTAATTTTAAACTTGTATCTATCTCTATCTTCTTTTTTAAAGCTTCATCATTATCTGTTTTTGAAAATGTCCATATTTTATTTCATTTTCAGTTTCTATCTTTTTTATATTGTAATTATCATTATAACTTATATAATCTTTTTCTAACACTTCATTACTTTTATTTCTTTGTACTTCACCAATTATTGCTATAGTGATTGTAACTACTAACAGGCTTACAATTATTAGTAATTTACTTTCTTTCATATATTTCCTTTCCCTATATACCTAAAAGTGTACCTGATAGCACAAATAAATTATAAAACAAGTATACAAATGAAGGCGCTAAGAGGTTATCTGTCTTTTCATATGCTGTACTTAGTATTATTCCCGCATAAGTAAATGTTATAACAGCAAATATATCATTAAGTGAAGATATATTATATCCTACTTGGAAAATTCCATATATTAAGCCTGAAAATATTATAAAGAAATATTTATTTTTAATTATATCTTTAAATACTTTTCTAAATACTATTTGTTCTGTAAATAAAGATAGTACAAACACATATATTATTAATACAAAGATATTTTTTTCTAAAAGTGAATCTAATATACCCGAGTTTACATAAGAAGAATTAGGTGTTGGATTTATTAAATATATAAGTGAAGAAATAACGGCTGACCCAATTATTAATAATACAAAAAATAACAAAGACTTTCCTATTATTTTAAGTGGGTGCTCCTTAAATGCTTTTATATCTTTTATTATGTCTTCTCTATACAAGAAAATATATAATAATAGTAATAAAAACATAAATATAAATCTATAAACTAAATCTAAATTAGATGATTCAGTTATACTTGGTAAAAAAATATTAAGTACGTAAGGTACTAAAATATATAATAGTAAAACTACTAATCCTTTTATTAATTTGTTATAATTACTCATAATACACCTCATATAAAGTTCAACCAAACCCCCAAACTCTTAGTTATTTACTATAACCAAGGGAATAGTCTTTTGAACCAACTCATAAATCACACCTCCTTATACTTTATATAAATATTATATCAGTTTTAGAACTAAATTTATATAGTTTTACTCATATTTCTGTAAATAGATGTAAATTATTTCATATTTTAAAGTATATATCATACCAACTATAACACCTTATTATATTTTTACCCTTACAATCTAAATTATAATTTGCATTAAAACAAATTACTTTAATTTTTTCACTAATACTTTCTATGTTTTCTTTCTTATCTTCTATCATTATATCTATATTATTATTTATACAAGCATTTAATTTATTTTGACTAGAATAGTCATTTGTATATATTATTTTATCATATGGTATTTTATTTTTAGAAAGCCATTTTACTACATTTTTACGCGCAAGAAAACCTTCTTTATCTTCTCTAGTTGTATTATCTCTAGAAGTTATTATGTATATTATAGCTCCCTCTTCTTTCATTTTTTTAATAACTTCACTAGCATACTTTCTTGCTTTATAGTCTAAATTATATAGTTTATAAAAATACTTCCACATGTTATCATCTTCTTCTTTAGTTATATCAAATATATCTTTAGAATCATACCCATATGGATTAACTATATTTTTATTATAATTTAATTTTACATATTTAGCACATTCATTATATTGAAATTGTTCTAAATCAGTAAGTACTCCATCAATATCTATACCAATTTTCATATCTTCTCCCTAACTTACTTCAATTTTTAAAGTATTTTCATCAAGTAAAAAATCATAAGTATTTAATTTTATTTTTCTATTTAATACTAACTTATTAATTTCATTTATTCCTATATAATTTAGTAATTCTTTTAAATTAGTATATTTTTTAATTTTATATGTAGTGTTACTTGTCTTAGAAGATACATTAATATATATAAAATCTCTTTTTATTTTATTTTTTACTTCATTATATAAATCTATTACTTCATATATACTCAAATTTGTTCCTACTTGGCTACTAAAAGTAAGATTTATATTAGGGTATGTTCCCATATAAGAAAATAGTAGTTGATATGCCATTAAATTCTTTTTATCTAGTACTATATTTATAGTAGAATTTTTTACTTTTAAATTTATTAAATTAAGTATTTCTAATATTTCATTTACATAATCTTTAATAAGTAACTCTACTACTTCATAATGAGGTAATACTAAATTAATAATATTAGTATCTATTCCTTTTAATATCTTATTTTATAAATATCGTCTTTAACATATACTTGTTTTAAAAGTGTATCTTTATAATCATTTTCTATTACTAATGCTTCTGTTTCTTTATTTATATTATTAATTCTAGTTTTACCTATAATAATACCTGAAACAGGACTATATATAACATTATCTTTATTTTTTACAATAATATTATTTTTATATATTTTATTATCTTCTGGTAACACTAAATCTTCCATATTATCATATGGCACATATATATAATCACTTGTTAAAAATGTCTTTACTTCTTCTTTATT
>CANRHY010000060.1 GCA_947630515.1 uncultured Bacilli bacterium | reverse complement strand
GAATAAGTTGCTTGTTCAAGCATATATCCTGAATTTGCTGTTATTCCTGTAAATGATGCCGTTGCCCCTACATTTATTGTTTTTGTTTCTGTTGTATTATTTCCTATTTTTCCATTTACTATTGTTACTTTTACTTTCACTGTTTTTACTTTTAATGTTACTATACATGTCATTGCTTTTGTTACATTACTTGCTGTTACTGTATCTCCTTTTATTGTACAGCCTCCATCTACTGTTGCTCCATCTGTTGTGTAACCATCATTTGCTGTTATTTTAAATGTTCCACTACTATTATAATTTATATTTCTAGACGCTGGCTCTGATTTTCCATTATTTACATTTACTGTTACTTTGTATGTATTTATTGGTATCGTTACTGTACATGTTTGATTTTTTGATACATTTTTTAGTGTTAATACTCCGTTTTCTATTGTTCCATCGCAATCTTTTACTGTTGCTTTACCTAAATTATATCCTGTTGTTGCTCTTAGAGTGAATGTTAATCCATCATTTTCTTTTACTTGTTTTGTAGCTGAATCTACTGTTCCTCCAGTTACATTCACAGTTACTTCATATCCTTTATCTGTTACTGCTTTATATGATGCTGATGGTGTTACAGTAGAATTTGCTAGATATCCTCCACTTACTGTAAATTCTACTGTCATTTCTGTTACTGCTTCTATTACTACTGTTACTGTTTTTGTATAAGTATTATTTTTATATTTATTTACTTCTCCTGTTGGATTATCTGTTGTTGTACTTAGATAATATACTTTACCATCTCCTTTTGTTATTTTATAATCTAAACTATATCTACTATCTATTTCATTTAGACTTGTTATTTTTACATTTATCTTTTTTGTTGTTCCTGCACTTACTGTTATAGTATTTTGATTTTTTCCATCTATTTGTATTCCATATAATAAATTACTTACTAAAAGTTCACTTGCTTTATATTCTCCAGTATTTACTACAAATATTGCATAGCTTGTACTTAATATTACCCCTAATAATATACTTGTAAGTATTAATAAATTTTTCTTTGTCACAACGACACCTCCATAAATATGATATCACTATGCTATCATATTTAAATTATAACTCATAAGATATCACTATGCAAGCATATTTTCTACAAAAATTAATTTATAATATAGATAGATAAGGAGAAAAATTATGAATAAAGAAGTTATATATGTAAGAATTGATGAAGATCTAAAGCAACAACTAGATATGATTGCGCTTGAAGAACAAAGAAGTTTAAATAATTTAGTAACTAGAATACTTACTAAATTTATAGAAGACTATAACAAAGAAAAAAGTAAGTGATTTTATGAAATTAAATGTAAAAGATTATAAAGCTAATGAAATATTAAAATTTATTAGACAAAGTACTGGATTAACTCAAAAAGAATTTGCTAAGAAAATTGGTAAATCTGTAGATTGGCAACAATCAAATGAAATTGGAAGAAGTAATTTATATTTTAAAGACTTAATTAAGATAGCTAAGGTATTTGATATAGACATTGAAATTGAGAATAAGAAAGACGTTATATAACATTATTAGGTGAAGTTATGAATAAAGAAGTTATATATGTAAGAATTGATGAAGATTTAAAACAACAATTAGATATGATTGCTTTAGAAGAACAAAGTAGAAAAGTAAAAAAGGATATAATCTAACAAATTATACCCTTTTTAATTTAATTATACTTGATACTTAATTAACCACAGATACATTCAACGTATGTATCGTTTAAACACCTTACTGCACAACAACAATTTATATTCATAGTAAATATTGAATCAGTTGCTACATAAGGATATGGACTTGTAGTATCTGTATTAGGCGCTAGTACTCTAAAAGTACAACAACATCCATCTACTTTTTCTACTCTAAATACATTAGAGCATCCAGTAGCACCTTCTGCAGTACAATCAGTATTTACTCTAGAAGTTGGCATACTCCATGGAGTTCCATTACTTCCACATGTATATAACATTATTGGTCTAGTATTACATACAACACAGTTACTTCCTCCCCCAAGTGCAGGTCTATCACAAGAATTTAGACAATTATCTGGACATGCATTTGATTGAAGGACATTTATAACTTGAAGTATTTCTGCTATACAATTATTACAATCATTGTTATTATTATTACAAGAACAACAACTATTATTATTAAAATTACTATTCATATATTATCCACCCTTTCTTTATATTCACTAATAATTTATGAGAGTATTTATAAAAGGTGCTAGTAAAAAAGACTTAAAAAACTTATAAAAGTATGATATAATGTATACATGTCCTCGTAGCTCAGCTGGAAGAGCACCACCCTCCTAAGGTGGGTGTCGGTGGTTCGAATCCACTCGGGGACGCCACTTAAGAAAATAAAGGCTTTGAAAGTAGTATTTCAAGGCTTTTTTAATTTAATTCAAATTGAAAATGTACTAAATTTGTTGCATTTTCTAAAATTAGTGATATAATATTATGCTGTTTGAGAGGATTTATATGAATAAAGAATATACTTATATAAATGGTAAGGTTATTGTAAGAGATAATTTAAATAACCAAAAAGTAGAAGAATATTATGATAACTTAGATAACGTATTAATAGAAGAAAATTTAATTGAAACTATGAAAAATAAAATTTTAAATCTAGAAGAAGACATTGAAATATATAGAAGAAATAATAGTAAACATTATATTCCAATTATTCTAATATCAGTAATTATTTTATCATTTACAGTGTTACCTTTAATTTCAAAAGCATTAGGAATAAATTTATTCGAATCTATGTATACTAGATTCGGTAATATTAATAGAGGACTTTTAGATATGTTATTTATGGCTTCTTATGCAGTACCAATTGGAGGAACTTTAGAATTAGTTAACTACTTTCAATATAAAATAGACAAGAAAAAAGAAAGTGCTACTGAAAGTGAATTAGATTACTTAAAGAGCCAAGTAATTATAGAAAAAGAAAAATTAAAAAAATTAAAAAGAAACAAGAAAAGAGAACTTGAAGATAAAACTTTTAGAACAATAGAAATTAATAATAATGAAAAATTAAGTACTCTAGAAAGACAATTAGAATTTTATCGTAATATTGGATATAATTTAAATATATATAAAGAATATTATGAAAAAGGCAAATTAAATGAAGCATTAAAAGATAAATATAGCATAGAAGAAATTGAAATAATAACAGATATTGTAAAGAATAAAAAATACACTTTAAAAAAATAAACTATTAGAAACCACTCTAATAGTTTTATTTTACATAGCGCTTGGTAAATCTATAATAAGCAAATTTAAGTAATCTTTTACTAAATTATAAGCTACATTTAATATATTTAAATAATCATTTTTAACTACGTCATCACTTAACTTACTAATGTTTTCACTTTCATAAAAACTATTAAGTAAATTACATAAATCATATATATATTCTGCTATATAAGATGGCATTCTTTCTGTGACAGCTTTATTTAAGTATTTTTCTGCTTCCATTATCTTAATTCTTAATTCTCTATCAATTTCTGAGTGTATTTTACCACTTAACATGTTGTTTGTACACTCATTACTAAGCAGCAATTTTCTAACTCTTAGTGCACTATATAAAATATATGGTCCAGTTTTACCAGAAACTTCACTAAATTTACTAATATCAAAGTTATAATTCTTTTCTCTATTATTTTGTAAATCAGCAAATTTAACAATAGCATTTATAATTATATTTAAGTCTTCTTCACTCATATTTTTATTTTCTTCTCTTTTAGATAAGAAACTTGTTTTAACTTCATTAAATAATATATCTAATTTTAATGCGTCTCCACTTCTAGTTTTAAATGGGCGTCCATCACTTCCATTAATAGTTCCAAATGGAATATGTTCTAGGTGTGCTTTATTAGTAAGTCCCATAAATTCAGTTACTCTAAATACTTGTTCAAAATGAAGACTTTGTCTTGGGTCAGTTACATATAATATATAATCTGGGTTATATTCGTTTACCCTATCATATATAGTTGCTATATCTGTAACTGGGTAACCATTACTTCCATCACTTTTTTCAATTAAACAAGGAGGCATTTCTTTATTATCGTCTTCTTTTTTAACATAGACAACAAGTGCTCCATCGTCTAACTTTAATAGACCCTTTTCATTTAATATATGTTTTACTTTAGAAATAGAACCCTCTGCATCACTTTCTCCAAGCCATAAATCAAAGGATACTCCTAAATATTCATAAATTCTTGTAATATCTTTAATACTAACTTCTTTTATTTTTTTATATAACTCTAGATATCTATCTAATCCATTTTGAAAATCAACAGTAGTTTTCTTACAATTATTATAAACTTCTTCATTAGTTTTACATAGAGCACTCATTTTAGGATATATATAATTTAAGTAATCTATTGTAATATCATCTACCCCTTTATTTTCACTTACTATTCCATATATAACTTGTCCGATTTGAAGCCCATAATCTCCTAAATGCACATCACTTATAACATTATATCCAGCATACTTTAATATTCTTTTTAAACTTTCTCCAATAATAGCAGGTCTTAAATGCCCAATATGAAGAGGTTTTGCTATGTTAGGCCCACCATAATCTAGAAAGTATAACTCACTTTTTTTATTATTAGAAATGTATTTCTTTTGATTAATAAAGTCACTTATATATTTATCTGATAAATTAATATTAATAAATCCTGGTAAAACAAATAGAACACTTTTAAAATAATCACTAAAGTTATCTATTTTTTGAATAGCGTCTACTATACTTTCTCCTACTTCTTTAGGACTTATATGTTTATCTTTACTAATTTGAAAAACACTATTTATTTGCGCGTCTGCTTTATCACTATAAGAAACTTTTAAATAATCTAAATATCCTAACTCTTCAAAAACACCCTTTAAAACATTTTCTATATCTTTTATCATATGTTTTTTCCTCCTAGGAAAATTATACTAAAAAAAAAGAACAAAGTAAACTTTATTCTATATCCATCTTGGAATATATATATTTCTTGTATATATATCTTTATAATCTTCTGAAAATTCTATAATCTTATTAATTACATATTCTACTATATTATTTACTGCTTTACTTACTCTTATTGTAAGAAAATGATTACATAACTCTTTTCTAAACTTAAAATCACTAACAAACTTAAGCATTATATTATCTATATGCTCTAGTTTTTCTACTTCTCTTTTAGTTACTATATCCAAACTAAATACATACTCACTATACATTCTAACTATTTTACTTGTAACTTTATCTTTCTCACTTATCTCTGAACCCACAATAGTATAATAATTTTTACAAATATTAACGATATCTTTATTTCTTTTAAATCTATTCATATATCATTACTCCTCTACTACTTTAAGATAATTATAGAATAAATTTTTAAAATATACAAGTTCAAAAATTTTGTTTGTTATAGTAATATGTACGTTTTTTATTTAATATTTCTTTTATTTTCTCCTACTAATTTAATAGGAATAAATAATTGTTTTATTCTTTCTATTATTCTTCTTGCTTTTATTTTTTCACTAGAATTATTTGTTTCTCCTAAATGAGTTTCCAATTCTTCTAAACTAAAATTTGAAGTAAAAAATGTAATTTTATTGTTATCCATTCTACTTTGAAGAATTGTTCCTAAAATTTCATCTCTTGCCCATGCAGTGTTGTTTTCTGCTCCTATATCATCAATTAATAAAACATTAGCATTTTCTATTTCATTAAATATTTGAGTAAATGAAACATTATTAGAGTTAAAACTATCTTTTAACTTTTTTAATAAAAGTGGGTAATAAATACTTACACAACTCTTTTCTTTTTTACTTATCTCATTTATAAGGGCATTTATAATATAACTT
>CANRHY010000059.1 GCA_947630515.1 uncultured Bacilli bacterium | reverse complement strand
GTGCTAGTATTAATCCAGATTCTGTAATTGATACTGCCTCTCAATTTGATGCTTATAATGGAGGATGCCTTAATATGGCAGTTTTAGGACTTGCAGAAGTGGATAAAGAAGGAAATGTTAATTTTCATACAGAAATTATGGGACTTAATGAGAATATGTATTTAACTGTGTATGATGGTTTTACTTATGAAACAAAAACTTATAGAGCTAGTAATTTTGAAGAGGGTATTATTTCTTTTGATACTAATAAAGTTAATAAACAATTTGATTATGTTATAAAAGTATATAGCGATACTTGTTATTCTTCTTGTGAAGATGGAGAAGATTGTGATACTTCTTTAGAAACTTATACTATAAATAATAAAGTTGCTAATAAATATGTTAATTATGAATTATGTGAAAACCCTGATTCTTATTATAAAAGTGAATTATGTGGTTTATATTATGATGTAAGTGGTATGAGCAGGAAAGAGTTTGAGCGTAAAGTAAAGTGGGATATATGGAAGTATGATTTTGGAAGTGTAATTACCTCAATATTAAGAAAATATTATTTATTTGTGATATTACCTATAGTTATAGTTGTTGCTTATTTTGTGTTTAGAATAGTGAAATTAAGAAAGCAAAAGGGGGTAAAATAAAATGAAGTTTAAGAATTTTATAGTTTTATCTTTAACAATGGCTGTAGTTCTATTTTTTAGTTATATTTCACCAATAAGTGCAGATCATGGTAATCCTGGTGAAGATGGTAATGGAAATAATAGTTTTACAACAAATTCTGGATATGGTTCAGGTGGACCAATGTCAAGTACTGAACTTTATTCTATAGGTGGGTATGTAGGAGTAAAATTTAGTTTAGTTAATAAAAATACAATGGCAGTTCCTGCTATATATTACTTATTTGGAGTTCATCCAAATAGTGGTGGTTCTGATTCAGTTGCGTTCTTTCGCGATTCTAGTAACCCAAGTGCATATGGTTATTATAATTTAGCTGGAAAAAGAGCTGTATGTGGACTTATGGAAGGAAGCGGAAGTGGAGCTTATACTACTGATAAATGCGTTCAACTTCCAGATTATTCTACTAATGGCAAAGTATCTGGACTTCCTTATAATGTAAAAGGTGTAGAATATGGTATTAAAAATGGAGTTTATGCTTATGGAAATAATAACTTTGATTTAAGTGCTGAAGCGCTTGGTAATTTTATGCGAGACGGAAAAGATACAACAACAGATCCGGCTAAAAAATTCCAAGGTA
This sequence comes from uncultured Bacilli bacterium, assembly GCA_947630515.1. Classification (GTDB taxonomy): domain Bacteria; phylum Bacillota_I; class Bacilli_A; order RF39; family UBA660; genus MGBC139354. The sequence goes on along the minus strand of CANRHY010000059.1, from coordinate 4,777 downwards.
AGATTTATTTTCATTTATATGATTTTTTAGCGACTAAGTTAGATGTATGTAGTTTACCAGAGTTTGAATTAAGTTCAGCTGCTTGCGCTAATGCTCAAAGTTTATATGTAGCTTTTGATAAAATAGATAAACAAAATAATAAAGGGCTTAATAATTATATAGTCATAGCTGAACCTATTTATTCTTTTAGGCAAGCAAATCAACCTACTCATAGAGTTTTTGTTACTTTAAAGGGATTAAGTAGGAATATATATAATAGAGCATTATCGGATCCTAATTATAAATCAAGTAATACATATGGTTATTCACCTTATTCTAATGATACGAGAGTTGATGGTATACATGATATATTTTATTCTTTATATACACATGGATTAGTGAAACCTTATGATAATATTTTTGAATCACAAAAAAGTGGTAAAATGACTGCTGATAAATGGCTTAGATTATCTGACCCACATATTGGTAACAATTATTATATTTGGTATTTATCCGCAGTAGCGGCTGAAACTAATAACTCTTGTACTAAATTAGATAGTAATGATGATGGAGTATATGAAAAGTATTATGGGGTTAATAGAAATGAAGTTAGTAAGGATCAGTGGTTAAAAGAATGTACTTGTAAGTTTACAGGTAGTTCTTATATAGATAGAGAAGGCAAAGAAGTAAGTAGTGTAGAAGAGTATAAGAAAAGTTGTACATGTGTAGAAGATGGTGGTAACTATTATATAACATATCCAAATCCTGTTAAAAAGGAAGAGTATGACAAATCATGTAATCTTGTATGTGCAGAAAAAGATGGTGTGTATTATGATTATAATGGTAAAGAAGTAAAAGATTTGGATACTTTAAAGAAATCTTGTATGTGTGTTCCTACAAAAACTGATAGAAATTCCTATTATTTAGTTATTGGAGATAGTTTAGATAATATAAAACTACTAACTGTTCCTAAAAATTCTACTGAATATACTGAAAATTGTGGAAATATGTGTGTTTTAGTAGATGATGTATTTTATGATGTTAATAGAAATGCGGTACCAAAAAGTGAGTATGAAGCTAATATAGATAAATATAATTCTGAATGTACTTGTGTTGGACCTAGAGAAGATGGACTTTGTTATACAAGTTTATCAGAAGAGGGAATGGATTGTAGTAGTAAAGAGTATTTAGATTATTGTAATCCTATATGTACTGTAAGTTCAAAAGATGGAAATTATTATGATGTAAATGGAAATGCAATAGATTCGAAAGTTTATGAAGATAATAAAGAAGAATACGATGAAAAATGTAAATGCGCTAAAGTTGATGGAAAATGTTATGTAGATTATAGTAGTGGTGTTTCATATGACTGTAACGAAGAAGGTACACCTTATGCTAATGAATGCTGGAATCCTATATGTGAGTATGATCCTATAGAAGACGTGTATTATGGAAAGAATAGAGAAAAGCTTAATAGTAGCATACAATTTGAAAAAGAGTGTAAATGTGTTAAGGATGATAATAAGTGTTATATAAATTATCCTGAAGAAGTATCTTGTACAAGTAATGAATGGAAAGATGAATGTGAAAAAGAAACAGTATGTACTAATACAGAAAAAAATTATTATGGAGAGAAAGAAGGAACTGAATTTCCAAAAACTTGTAGTAAAGATAGTAATAATATAGGTACTATGGAAGACCCTAGTGTTTGTAGTATTTTGAATACAAATAATAATAATTATTTGACATCATATGGTAATAATTATTGTAAAATATATTGTAGAGAAAAGTTACAATTTACTTTTATGGATAAAGAAACTGCTATTGCGGGTATGTCTTTTAAGCACAAACTTAAGAGTAAGTATGATAGTTCTTTATCTGGTAATTTAAGTTTGGTAATTTTATCTACTAGACAATGTACTTCAGTAATTAATTATGATGATTGGAAAGATAGGTATAAGCAAGTTAACTATGAACTTACTTCTTCTTGGGAAAATCTAAAATATTGGGAAGCTATATATAATGGTACTGGAGGAGGACAAGTAACAAACGTAGTAGGGCATGATGATGATTGTAGTTATTGCTCTGGTAATGGGCGTACTTACTGTGCTAGAGGAAACTCTAATTGGAAATATGAATGGACTGGAGACTTTAGTTATAGAAGTTGCAATTATGATAAAGAAGGTAATGTTACAAGTTGTCGTACTGTAAATGCTTCAGGTGGTTCTATAAGTAATACAGGTGCTTCTGGTAGAGTTACACTATACAGAACAAGAGATAGTTGGCCTAATCCAAATTATCAATCATGTTTAGCATCTGCTAATGCAGATCCAGATGATAATTTGTATCCATCAAGTTGTAAATCTACATTATATGGGCCATATTATTGTTATAGTGGAAGCACTACTAACTATGGCTCAGCTAATTCTAATTATGTAAAGAGTAATTATAATCAAGCTGTTAAAAATTATAAAGATGCACTAGATGCAAGAGAAAAATTGTTATATCAAATACAAGATTGTAATATGTTAACTACTAAGACTAATTTACCATCTTATGATAAAAGTGAGATTGTAACTTATAAAAAATCAAGCCGTTATGTTAGTAATGGTTCTACTTATACACCAACTGCTAATTTTAGTGTATATGATCAAGTAGTTGATAGTAATGCAAAAGATAAAGTTGAAGTTGACTATTATGATAATAAAGAAGGTTATGATATTCATGAGCTTGAACATGATTACACTAATCCTATAGTAACAGAAGCTAATTTTTCTACTGATAGTAAATGGAAAGATTATTGTGTAAATTGTGATGGTGATTTATCTAATTTAGGAAGTACTACTAATGATAAAGTTCCATATTTCATATGTAGTGGAAGTGGAACAAATGCAACTTGTACCGAAGGACTTGTAACTGTTCCTTCTAATAAGATTGCTAATTTAAAGTTTGAACAAGAAAGTTTGTATTATCAAGGTGATGATTTTTATACTGAGGTTTATAGTGGAGCGGTATCTAAAGAGGCTAATAATAGTAATGGTTCTTATTGGATGAGGATGAATAGATATTCTTGGCCAGTTGCAATTGATAGAGAAACAGGAGACTATGAAATAACTGTTAAATATAAAGATTTGGGAATTAATTTGTCTTCATTCCCTGCAGGTAATTTCACTTGTTATTATCATGTTGTTAATGATTTAGCTAATTATAATTGTAAAGATGGTGAGTATAATCATGTGTGCTATGAATGTGATGGAGATTCTTGTCTAGGTGGAGATAATTCTCAAAGTACGAAAGGACTTGGGGTATATTTTAGAACTGTAGATTTAAGTGATATTTTCCCTAATTCTATATATAGTCCAGAAGGGACAAATAGTAATAAAACTAGAAGAGTAGGTTATAACTGGCAAAATGCAACGGCGGTTATTACTGAAATTCAGAATACAACGAATGTAATTATTGATAAAGAACCACAATATAGTATTACTTTAACTCCAAGAGTTATTAATGGTATAAAAGAATATAATAAAGCAAATTCTTATTTAAATAATTCAGTTATTTGTAATAGTGAATTGAGATGCGCGAGTACTTTCTTAAGTGATGGAGGAGATTTAGATCAGATAATGGCTCGTTATGGAGATGAATATGGCATTCGTTATAGAAAAGATAGTAGTGTACCATATGATAGTTTATTCTATTATAGAAGATAGTTATAAATAGGGTACAATTTAAAAGTAAACGCACGCATTTGATAAAAATCCTGTAATTCCAGTAATTATGGGGTTTTTTACAAAATTTTTATTGCATTTTTATTATTTTTGGTGTAAATTATGTACTGTGGAAGCGATAATTTAGATTTTCAAGACATGCTTAAAACTGTCAGAAAATCAACTTTTTCAAAATTTCTAAAAGTAAAGACTCGCTGACATGATTTATATTAAATGGCTTATGTGTCATTAATAACTAGATAAGATTTTTCTTATCTAAACTTATTTTATATTATCTTCATTAGAAGATAATAATATGGATATTAAATATTCTATATCACTCATGTAACCAATAATATTGTCGTCTGGTTCATTTGTCCCGTCTGGACAAATATGATTGTATAGTTTATATTCATGTCCATTGTTGAATATGAGGAATTGTTTTACTGTTTCTAATTTATAAAACAATTCTCTTTTTTGTATCTCATCTATTTTCATTTTCTGTATACCTTTCCTTTAAATAAACTTGGTTTTAAAACTACATCATCTTTCTTGATTTCATAAACACCTAGTTTATTAAGTTCTTCTATAGATAGTATTTCTTGTATTGCTTCAAATGGAGTTATACCACCTAAGCAATCTCTAGGTATAGAATTAATGTGACTCATTAGTATATTAACATCTTCTTGTGTAAGATAGTCAAATGTTGATTTTACTTTTCCATCTTTTGACTTAGGAAAAACTTTGGCTATTTTTTTATGGTTTTCTTCACAGCTTCCTTTTTGGTCTGGTCTATTAGGATCACAATAGAACACATGACATACTTTTTCACCATCAAATAATTCTATATCTTCAGGTTTAAAAAATTCATGTCCATTATCAGTTAATACGACTTGTATAATTTCTTTATATTTGTCATATTCTAATGTAGTTTTAATCCAATTCCATTTCTTTGATACTTCTTCACTGGTTTGTGAATCTAATAAATACATAAGCATAAAATCGTATTTTACAAAGTGTATAGTTAATAAAACTTTGCCACCTTTATTTCTTTCTACAGTATCCATTTCTATAATTATTGCCTTTTTATG
>CANRHY010000058.1 GCA_947630515.1 uncultured Bacilli bacterium | reverse complement strand
TTTAATTTACTTAATAATTCAATATCACTTATAGTAGCATTATATTTTCCTTTTATTAATTCTTCTAAACTCATATCATTTTTCTCCTTTAGATAATACCATAGTTTTTTCACTAAACATTTCATAAATTTCAGTAAAATTATTTAAGTAAGCAAGAGACTTTGCAGAAATTCCATAATTATCTATAGTATTTGGATTTGCTCCATATTTAAGAAGTAATTCTACTAAATATTTGTTGTTAGATAAAGTTGCGTACATTAAAGGAGTATGATTATCTATATTTGGTATATTAGTCTCTGCCCCATATTGAAGAAGTAACTTTACTACTTCTATATTATTCCAAATACATGCATTAATTAAAGGAGTATAACCAAAAAGTCCTTTTAAATTAACGTCACAGCCAATACTTATAAGGTATTTAACACTTTCTATATAATTTTTTTCACTTGCTATACATAAAAAAGTATTTCCTTTATAAAAAGTAGTTACTCTATCTATATCTTTGGCTGTTACTCCACTACTTACTAACACTTCCAAATTTTCTTTTAGCTCTATATCACTAATTTTTCTTTCATATAATAATTTCATTAAATTTTCCAATGTCATACTACTACCCCCTTAGTTTTAATGCAAGTTTACTAACAGCAGCATTTATTTCTTCTTCACTTTTCATATCAATATCTGTATTTTCTTCTATTTCATTTTCAGGTTTAATAAAAATATTTTTATCTTCTTCGTCCATAACAAAATCAGAAGCGCACTCCAAAACAGAGCATATATCTAAATATCTTTTGTCCTTTGCTATTTCATAAGCAGTTTCCCCTTGGTAAAACTGACATTTATAATCAGTAATAACATTATTTTCTACAAGTACTTTAATTACTTCTAAAGTATGGTATGGTACATTATTTAATACAGCATATATTAAAGCTGATACACCATAAGAATCACTTACATTTATATTACAACCTAAAGATATTAAACATTTAACAGTTTTAACCTTATTATACCCACAACTAAGCATAAATAAATTACCATACTCACTTGAATATATATCAATTATCTTACTTGTAATTCCCTTTTTAACTAATTCTTTTAAACTACTAACTATTTCTTCATCAGTAAGTTCATTTTCTATAACTTTTTTATATAAAATACCATACTCTTCCATAGTCTCATTACTTAAAAGATTTCTTTTAAAAATTTTTAACATACTACCTTACTCCTTTAAGCTTCATTACAAGTTTACTTTCTACACTAAAAAAGATATCATAATTTAATGATATCTAAACTATTCTAATTATACCATCATTTTCAATATATTTAAATATTTATTGAAAATTATTTATTATCTTTCTTAATTTTTCCCATAGTTAAAGTTTTTTGATAACTTTCAAATGTTGGAAGTGATAAATCTGATTTCTCACTCAAAGCTAAAAGATAATTATTCCATATATCAGCATCGTCAGTTTTAACAATATAATCTACATATTTACCACAACACTTACATTCATAATAAGTAAAGTGGCTATCATGTTCTTCAACATAATCATGACCAAGTAATTCACATAATTTTGGCTTTAATGATTCAAGATAATCTATATATTCTTCTAATTTTGAAATTTTTTCTAAAACCATTCGTAAAGTTTTTCCATCTGTAGTTAAAGTGTTATCATCATAAATTTCCTCCGGAAGTGTCTTAACATATCTTTTAACTGAAGAAGAACCATAACCTTTCGAAGTAATACTTTTAGGTCTTCCACATATAGCGCATTTATAAGTGTTTTTAGATATTTTTTGAAATCCATATATAAAAGAATGCTTATTAGTAGAGCCTAATACATTTCTAGACACTAATATATACTTATGACCATATTTATTACAATAAGATAATAAAATACTATTTGATTCCTCTTTTAATTTTTTTAATTCTAAATTGCTTTTTTCTAACCCATTATCTATTTCTTCTATTATACTTAATCTTATTCTTTTAATTTTTTCAAGTCTTTTCTTATTATTAATTTGAAAATTTGAAAGTGCTTCTTTATATTGAGTTTCATTTTCTCTAAAAGAGCCTTCTTGAACTTTCCATTCAGATAGTTCTTGTTCTAATTCTTTTTCAAATGAATTTATATTATTTTTCAAAATAATCTCCTCCTTTAAAGGTATTGTAGCATAATCTAAGTTAATTTACAAGTTTACTAAAAACCTAATTTACTTGTTTTCTTCTACTTATTTTACTAATTCTTCTAATGTCATTATACACCTCTTAATCTTTTCGCTAACTTGCTAACTGCAGTCTTTACCTCTTCATCGCTCTTTAAATCTATATCAGCACTTTCTTCATCTATACTACCATGCTCTAATATTTCACACAAAGCTCCAGCATTAAATTTTGCTGCATAGTCACACGCTGATTTACCATAGTTATCAATTATATTTGCGTTAGCACCATATTTAATAAGCATTTTTACTATTTCGATATTACCTTCTAAACACGCATTTATAAGTATAGTTCTACCATCACTATTTTTTATATTAGAATCTGCTCCATACTTAAGAAGTAATTCCACAATTACGGGATAATTTGATTTACAAGCAAATATAAGAGCAGTTTTTCCATAATTATTTTTTACATTAACATCCACATTTTTACTAAGTAATAATGTTACTATATCAATATAATTACAAAAACTCGCATACATAAGAGGTGTCCAGCCATCTTCATCTTGTAAATTTATATCACAGCCCAGATTAATAAGATATTTTGCTGTTTCTAAATAACCTTGATCAATTGCCAAACACAAAAACGGAAAACCACTATATCTTAAAGCATCAATATCTTTACCAGTTGTACCTTCCTCAACTTTTTCCTTTAAACATTCAAGTAATTCTTGATCATCCTTTTCATTATAAAATAATTCTTCTATTAATTCTTCTAAATTCATTTATACTCCCCCTAATTTCATTGCTAATTTTTTTACTGCAGCATTTATTTCTTCTTCACTTTTGATATGTATATCTGTACTTTCTTCATTTCTATATTTTTCATAATTTTTTAATAACTTACATGTACTTTTTAAATTCTTATCTTTCGCATAGTCATAAGCAGTTTTTCCATAATTATCTACTATATTTGGGTTTGCCCCATTTTTAAGAAGTTCTTTTATTATATCATCATACCCCCACATACTTGCTATAATAAGTGCAGTAAGTCCTGAAGAATTTCGAAAGTTCACATCAGCTCCATATTTTAATAATAATTTTACTGTTTCTAAATCTCCATAACCATATGAACAAATATGCATAAGTGCCGTATAATCATACTCACTTCGAATATCTATAAGAGCATTATTATTAAGTAATAACTCGATTATTTCACTATTATTTTTTCTACAAGAAGCAGCTATTAATGGTGGTTCAGTATTAAAGAAACCACATACTTTTAAATTTACATTACACCCAATACCTATAAGAAACTTAACTGTTTCTATAAATTTAAATTTACAAGCTGTTCCTAAAAGAGAATATCCAATATAATTTAACTCTTCTATTTCCTCTAAAGTTGTTCCTTTATTCATTAAATCTTTTAATATAATTACAGCCTTATTATCATTTATATTTTTTCTAAATATATTTTCAATTAATTTATCTAAAGTCATAATACCACCTACTAATACGAAATATTATAATATGTATAAAAAAATTAGTCAATTAAAAGACTAATTTATTTTACTGCTTCTTTCTTTATTATATAGGCTTTATTGTTTTTATAAAAAGCATAAAAGACTTCGCTTACATCTACTCCCTCTTTATTTAATAAATCTTTTACCCACTCTTCACTTTTATTTATGTATTTTAATGTACTTCTTTGTATAATACCATCAAGTATTAAAGGAAAAGGATTATCACTTTTAATCTTAAGAAAATTATATTTAAATATATTAAGTTTTCCATTGTTTTCTAGTACTGCATATTCTACGTCCATTAAATTCTTAATATTGTTACTTCTTAACTCTAAAAGTAAATCATCTAAAGTATATCTTTGTCTTACCATTTCTTTAAAATTAATTACACCTTTATTTATAATAAGAACAGGTTTACCTTCAATGAAATTTCTAAATCTATTAAATTTTAAAGATATAAAAGCAGCGATTATTTCTAAAACTACAAGTACTAGTATTGGTATAATTGTAAGCCATAAAGTATCTTTTGTATTTTCTATACTAATAGCTACCATCTCCGCAATTAAAATACTTACAACTAAATCTTGTATACTTAACTGCCCTATTTCTCTTTTACCCATTACTCTATAAATAAATAGAATAAAACAGTAGAAAAATATAGTTCTATAAATAACAGTAAACATTTCCATACATTTCACCTAATATTATTATGTATAAAAGAATATTTTTTTAAACAAAAAATATAATTAACTAGGTGATTAAATGAAAAACTATAAAAACATATTAAAAATATTATATAAATTTGGTTTATCTTTACTTGTGTATTTATTAGTAATTACACTACTTGCCCACATTAATTTCTTAGGATATAAAATTGTAAGTGTATTATCACTAATATATATGTGTGTTATGTTTTTATTAAGTGGCATTAGAGCGGGTAAAATTAGTGATAAAAAAGGATATTTAAGTGGGGGAGTTATTGGTGGCATTTTAATAATTTTAATGACTATTTTAGCACTTATCTTTAGAAGTAAATTATCACTTTCTTCACTACTATATTTCTTAATACTTTTAATTTGTAGTATACTAGGAGGAATGATAGGAATAAATAAAAAAAATTAAAGTAAATTAATTCTTTAATTTTTCTACTAAATAAATTTTATAAGTATCTTTTTCTACATAACTATTCATTGAATACTTTTCTGCTTCTTTTAATATATCTCCTTTTAAATAGTTATTCTTAATAAGTATATCAAATGTAATATCTTTCATATTGCATATATTATCATTAACACACTTTCTAGCCATTGATTTAACATTTTCTTCAAAATATTTCATATATTTATCTTGTTCATCTTGATATAAACTTACCCCCACACTAGCTATAATAATAACTATAATTCCTATAATAGTTACCATAAATGTAACACCCTTATTTATCTTCATATCTTCTCCCATAATATTTATAATAAAACTCACTTCTAAATTCTTCTAAAGTATCACTTTCTATATTAGTCCTAATGTCTTCCATTAATTTAGTTAAAAATCTAATGTTATGAATAGACAAAAGTCTTCCACCTAACCCTTCATCGCTTAATATTAAGTGTCTTATATAAGCTTTAGTAAAATTCTTGCAAGTATAACAGTCACACTCACTTTCTATTGGCGTAAAATCTTCTTTATATTTAGAATTATTTAAATTAATTTTACCACTTCTCGTATAAGCATTACCATGTCTTGCAATTCTAGTAGGTGCGACACAATCAAATATGTCTACTCCTCTCATTACTCCTTCAATTAAATCTATTGGGTCACCTACTCCCATTAAATATCTTACTTTATCTTCTGGTAAATACTTAGTAGCGTATTCTACCTCTTTATATAAAATATCTTTAGTTTCACCTACAGCAGTACCACCTATACTATATCCATCAAAATCTAACTTCACAGTCTCTTCTGCACTTATTCGCCTTAAATCTTCAAACTCTCCACCTTGTACTATTCCAAATAAAGCTTGATTATCATTATTATGAACTTCTTTTCCTCTTTTAGCCCATCTTAAAGTCCTTTCAATGCTACTTTTCATATATTCATAAGTACTTGGATAAGGCGGACACTCATCAAAGCTCATAATAATATCAGCTCCAAGTTTATTTTGAATTTCTATACTTTTTTCAGGACTTAAAAATAACTTACTTCCATCTATATGACTCTTAAAATAAACTCCCTCTTCTTTAATATCGCCTTTCTTAGCTAAACTAAATACTTGAAAACCTCCACTATCAGTTAGTATTGGCCCGTACTTATAATTCATAAATTCATGAAGTCCACCTGCACGCATAACTGTATCTTCTCCAGGTCTTAGCCATAAATGATAAGTATTTGCTAAAATTACATTAGCATGAGCACCATTTAATTCTTCTGGACTTAACATTTTAACAGTTCCTCTTGTACCAACTGGCATAAACATAGGAGTAATACTTTTTCCCCATTTAGTACTAAACTCTCCAAGTCTTGCCATATTTTTATTACTTTTTTTTGTAACTTTAAAATTTAAATTCATATACTTCCCTCTTAAAAATATTTTAACATAATTTACTATAATCGAGTAGAGTAAATTTTCAATAATTTTATTTATTGATATGATACCCTCTCACACCACCGTACGTACCGTTCG
>CANRHY010000057.1 GCA_947630515.1 uncultured Bacilli bacterium | reverse complement strand
TTAGTGCCGTTTATACTATTATATATTGGAGTTATGTTTATTTCTATGTGTTCTATTTCATTATTTTCTTTATTATAATATATTACTACTGGTATTTGAGCTTTATCATATATTATATATGAAGAGCCTTTTAGTATGTTATATGCTCTTATTACGTCTTGTACTTCAAAAGTTAATGTAAGTGAGTTATCAGTTTCTTCACTTTGATAGTTTTCTTTAAGTATAGCTTTTAGGAAATCTAATGAGGCGTATGTAATATCATAATCAAATTCTATAAAATCTGTAAGAGGGGTAATGTTTCCATCTAAAAAACTATAGTATACATTATCCTTTTTTATATATTCTGTTACTGTTTTGTGATATCTTTTTTCTCCAATTCTTATGTTACCAGATTTTTGGTAATTTAAATATATTGCGTCATCATCAAGTACTAAATGGAGTTCACTTTTATAGTTATCAGACATATTCATTATTTTATCTATTATTGTTTCTTTTTGTGGCTCGGAAGTATTTTCTTTATTAGTACTAGGTGTTTTTGTTATTCGGTCAAATATTAAAACCAATATAGCTACTACAAATATACCACTATAGATTATTATTTTAGTTAAATTTTTCTTTTTTTCTTCTTCATTCATTTAAAACCCTACCTATTAGATTCTTTTTTCCTATTCCATTTACATAGTCAAGTGCTTTCATTTCTTTTTTACCGCTTGGTTTTATTTTCGTTATAGTTATACTTTTATCACTACATTTTACTACAATTCCTTCTTTTGTTATGTCAATAATTTCACCAGGGTTACCTATACTACTATCTGATAAGATACTTTCTACAACTTTTATTTCTGTGTTATTAAGTTCTACATAAGATAAAGGGTGTGGATTTAAGCCTCTTATTTGGTTATATACTTCTATGCTTGTTTTGTTAAAATCTAACTTTTCTTCTTCTCTTTTTATGTTATATGCATATGTAACTTCTTCTTCATTTTGTTTTATGCTTTGATTAGTATTATTAAATATACTAGGAAGTGTTTCCATAAGTAATTTGGCGCCTAGTGGGCTTAGTTTGTCGTGAAGTGTAAGATATGTATCAGTAGGAGTTATTTCTAACTTTTCTTGTTTTATTATATCTCCTGCGTCCATTTTGTCTACCATATACATTATAGTTATGCCTGTTTCTTTATACCCATCTATTATTGCTTTTTGTATAGGTGCACCACCTCTTAGTTTAGGTAAAAGAGAAGCGTGTACATTTACTGCTTTATATTTTGGAGTTTCTAAAAGTATAGTTGGAATAATTTGACCATATGCACATGTTATTATTATATCTGGATTTTGATTTAAAACTTCCATGTAATCTTCTTTTATTTTTATAGGTTGAAATACTTTTATGTTATTTTCTTCTGCTAATTTTTTTATAGGACTTTTTGTTAATTCTTTGTGTCTTCCTACAAATTTATCTGGTTGTGTTACCACTAAAACTACATTAGTATTTTTAATTAATTCTTTTAATACAGGAACTGCAAACTCAGGCGTTCCCATGAATACTACTCTTTTATCTTTCACTTTTTATTCACCTCACTATAATTATACCATTTCTTTTAAATATAAACTACATTAGATTTAAAGGGTTTATATTTATATCAAGTTTTACTGTATCTTTTATATACATATCACTTATGTTTTTAAGTACTTCAAGTAAATTTTCTTCTTGTTTATATTTTATTATTATTTGAAAATAGTAATTGTTTTTAAGTTTAAAGATACTAGCTGTGCTAGGGCCTAGTACTATGAAGTTTCCTTTTAGTAATCTAGTTAAGTTTTCTTTTATTTTTTTGCTTTCTGTTTTTGCTAAGTCATAGTCTTTACTTATTATTTTAATAGACGCGATATAGAAATATGGAGGGTATTTTAATGTTCTTCTTAATTCCATTTCTTTTTTATAGAAGTCTATATAACTATTTTTTTCTAAACAACGAAATACATAATTATCTTTATTAAATGTTTGAATTACTACTTCTCCAGTGTTATCGAATCTTCCTGTTCTTCCAGCAGTTTGAGTAAGTAATTCAAATGTTCTTTCTCCACTTCTAAAGTCTGGTATGTTTAGTGACGCGTCTATATTTAATACTCCAACTAATGAAACATCTTTAAAGTTTAAGCCTTTTGAAATCATTTGAGTTCCTATTAATATATCGTATTCGTGACGGGCAAATGAATCAATTATTTTTTGATGTGAATTTTTTGTACTTGTTGTATCTAAATCCATTCTTATAACTTTAGCACTTTTAAATGTTTCTTTTATTATGTTTTCTAATTTTTCTGTACCTAAACCTAAATCTTTTATCGCTTCTTCTTTACAACTAGGACATATTTTAGTCATTTTACATGAGTATCCGCAGTAATGGCATCTTAAGTTATTTGTACTTTTATGATATATTAGGGATATGTCACAGTAAGGGCACTTCCAAACATAGCCACAGGAAGAACAACTCATAAATGTAGAGTAACCTCTTCTATTAAGAAGTAATATTACTTGTTTTCCTTTTTCTAGAGTGCTAGTTATTTTTTCTTTTAACTGATTACTTAATATAAAATTTCTTTTCTTTACTTCTAAGTTCATATCAACTAATTCTATTTTAGGGTAATAGTTACTTATTCTACTATTTAAACTAACTAATTTAAATACACCTTTTTGGGCTCTTGCGTATTGCTCTAATAGAGGGGTAGCACTACCTAGTACGACACGCGCATTATGTTTTTTTGCTCGATATAAAGCAACATCTATAGCATTATATTTAGGGTTTACATCTTGTTTAAATGAAGGACTACCACACTCGTCTACAATTATTAAGCCTATATTAGAAAGAGGGGCAAATACAGCACTTCTAGCACCTATTACAATGCTTACTTCTTTGTTTACAATTTTTCTATATTCATCATATTTTTCACCTTCTGAAAGGGCACTGTGTAAAACTGCGACTAAACCGTCAAATTCACTTTTAAATCTTCCTATTAGTTGTGCAGTTAGGCTTATTTCAGGCACTAATAAAATTACAGTTTTATTTTCTTTTAAAACTTTTTGTATTAATTTTATATAAACTTCTGTTTTTCCACTCCCAGTTACACCATGAAGTAGTACTGTTTTATTTACTGAATTTATTATTTCATTATATGCTTCTGTTTGTTCTTTTGTTAAAGTTATTTCTTTTTTTTCTTCTTTTATGTAATCTATATTTCTTTTTATTTCTTCTTCTTTAAGTAATACTATACCTTTTTCTATTAAATTTTTTAATGAAAGAGAATATATATCTTTTCTTTCTATAACATTGTTTTTTAACTTATTAATTATTTCTATTTCTTTTTTATTTCTTTTATTTTTTTCTATGTATTCTTCTATGTTTATGTTTTCATTTAAATAGCACAATGTTTTAGTTTTTATATTTATATTTGTTTTACTACTTGCTTTTAATGCTTTTGGAAACATTATTTGATACGCGCTTATTAGTGTTGATAATGTTGTTTTTTGAATGTACTTACCTAAATCAAGTAATTCTTCATTTAAACAAAAGTCTTCTTCTGTTATTTTTATTATTTCTTTATATTCATAGGTAGATTCTACTAAGTCTTTTATTTTTAATACAAAACCTTCAACAATCTTTTTTCCAAAAGGAACTAATACTTTGTGCCCCACTTTTAGTTTTGTTTCTAACTCTTTTGGAATTATGTAATCAAAGGTTTTATCAAGTGATTTTACACTATATTCTATTAATACTTCTGCTAACATAAATAAGGGTTATTTAGAAGTTCATACTCTAAAGTTGTCTCATCACCATGACCAGGATATAGTTTAGTTTCTTTTTTATATGTTTTTATTTTTTCTAAACTATAAGCCATTTCTTCTTCGTCTCCTCCTTCTAAATCCATTCTCCCAATACTTTCTTTAAATATAAAATCACCTACAAACATAACATTATCTTTTTCAAAATAGAAAGATACACTGTCAGAAGAATGCCCTTTAGTAGGTATTACTTCAAACTTAAAATAATTTAATTTTATTTTTCCTATTGTTTTATAATTATATACTGGTACTTTATATTTATTTTTAAAATAATCTAAAGCGCCTATATGGTCAAAATGATAGTGAGTTATAAGTACTCCTTTTAATTTTAAATTATTTTTATTTAAATATTCTTCTATTTTGTCTTCTTCACCACTAGGGTCAACTATTAAAGCTTCGTCTTCTTCTGTTATTATGTAACAATTATTATCAAGTGGCTCTAGAATTAATCTTTCTACTTTCATAAACCAACACCTCCTAAAACATTTCTAATAATTTATCTAATCTATCTATTACTTTGTATCCTTTTCCATTTAAATCTGTAGAAAATTTAACAGCTATACCTCCTGCTTCTTCCCATTCTTTTAAGTTACCTACATAATCATCTACTAATATGCTATCTTCTGTATGTACCATTTTAGTTTTTGATATTGCTTTAGGACATATAATAACAGTTATATCTTTGAAAAACTTTCTTATATATTTTACTTTATCAGTACCTTCTTTTAAAGAATTACAATGAGTTAATATGCTTATATTAAATTTCTTACTTTCAATTAATGCTTTAATACATTCAATACTTTCATTTATTATATATCTATCTTTTAGTACACATTTAAAATTAAATTTTTCATAAAATTCATTATCATCAATATCATACTCTTGTCTTCTTGCTTCTTCATATAAAACTGTATTAGTATCAAGTATTACTCCATCAAAATCAATATATAAATTCTTCATATTACTTCACCTTCTAACTAATATTATATAAATCGTAATTTTGTTTGTCAACATATTTTTAAAAAAAGTAACAAAATTATGTTACTTAATTGTCTTTGGCGGCACAGGAGTTTGAAATACTCCATACCACAAATGGATCATCTGCTGTTCCAGACGCATCTGTTAAGTTTACACAAGATTTTAGAGATAGGACTGGGCGAACAGCCTTACTATTTCTAGATTCGTCAGAAGATATTGCACCAGTTTGGCTTACAAATGATATTTGATTCCAATTACCAGAGTAATAAAATGGAGACATTGTCCACCAACCATTCGTACCTGTTGCACTATTACTTTTATCTGCAGTCAAATAATAATAAGTACCTTTTGATTCTTGACTAAAGACTCCGCCTGCGTATGCAACTTCATCTGCTGTTATTAATCCTATTGGATTTGTTAATCTTGCTTTTGAGTTTTTACCACTAAATTTATCTTCTTCTGCTTGCACACTTTCTATTAAGTCACCATTATAATCTACTCCACACTTAAAACTAGGGTGTTTATTTGTAAGCAGTCTATTATACATTGCAAAATCAATTCTACTTTTTAAAATATACTCATTCGTCGCTCTATCATTACAATAAATAGCCGTTTTACTTACATAATCGTCCCAATAATGTTTATGCCCATCACTTGATTTGATATGCCTATTATACCAGCCATTTAATGTTGTATAATTTCCGCTATCATATGTATCCTCATCTGGTCCTAGTATTGTTGAACTATAATAATTTCCTCTATTATTAACTAATGAACCAGTAAAACTATATTTAAATCCGACGTACATGGGATCCTGATATGAGTTATTGAAAGCTACTGTCACATTTGTTCCGCCTATATATTGTTCTGTGCTATATCCTTTATCTTCTGCTAATCCTGCATACAGCAATCTCAAACTTCCATCTTCGTTTGTTCTTATAATTCTCCAATAATATCCTGCAAATTCTACCCAATTGTTTTCTACATTACCGCTAAAGTAATACACTTTATTACCATTTTCTGTAAAATTACCATCAATACTATACAATCCACTTTTATCATACCCATCTTCCTCATCATACGTACCTACTGTTTGGTCAAAATGTTTCCTTTCACCCATATAAGAAACTTGAAATTTTCTCATTATTATATCAGCTAACGTATTTGAAATATATGCACCTTTTGTTATATAAAGATTACCACTTAATGTTTTACCCATATCGTCACTTTGGTCTATTTCATTACTATTTAAATATCTAAATTCTATTTTATATGTATGTGTTGCTTTTGGTTGTAACTCTATTCCTTCTATTAATATTTGGTCACTCTTTTCTGAAGATTGTGGTACTGGTGCAAAGTTATCCATTGAATATCCTCTACCATTTGTACACGTTATTTTATATTCTAATGTATTTGAAGTAAAACCATTTATTAAATCTTGAAGTACTATATTATAATAGAATATATCTGGACTTTTACTTTCTACACTAAATTCTTTACTTGTTTCCCATGGTGCTTCTATACTTGTTTCATTTATTTCTTCTCCATTGTGAAATACTACCTGTAG
>CANRHY010000056.1 GCA_947630515.1 uncultured Bacilli bacterium | reverse complement strand
ATATCTAGCAATAATAGTTTACCATTTTATTAAAATATAAACAAGCCTCATCAGTAAAATTGTTCATAAGAGATAAATATTTAAACTTCTTAATACTAAAGATATTGCTTTATTGCTAAAGAAAAACACATGATTTTAAAATTTCATGCGTTTATCCTGGTTAATATTTTGAATTAGTAGACTTTATTTTTTTAATTTGATAAAATAGGGTTAAGAGGTGATTTATATGTATAAATCTGAAGAAGAGCTAATTCAAACTTTAAATGTACTTTTAAAAAATTATGAAAATGAATGCGTTTAATTTAAAAAAGCTAAAAATAATTTTGATATTGATAAACTAGGAAAATATTTTTCAGCTATAGGTAATGAAGCGACTCTTAGAGATAAACAATATGGTTGGATTGTATTTGGAGTTGATGATAAAACGCATGAACTTATTGATACTCAATTTTGTGAAAACAATAATTTTAATCATGTTAAAAAACAAATTTCTGATAATACTACTGATAATATCTCTTTTATAGAAATATATACTTTAAATTTAGATGAAAAAAGGATAATTATGTTTCAAGTACCAGCTGCTTCTGGTTCTCCAATTAATTGGAAAGGTTATCCATATGGTAGAAATGGTGAATCTTTAACTGTTTTATCTCAAAATAAAATTGAACAAATTAAAGCAACTGCTAATTTTGATTGATCTAGACGTGTAATAGAAGAAGCCACTATAGATAATTTAGATAATGATGCAATTGCTTTAGCTAGAAAGCAATTTAAAATTAAACACCAAGGTAAAGAAATTGCAAATGAAATAGACGCAATGAGTGATATAGACTTTTTAAATAAAGCTAAGATATTATTAAATGGAAAAGTTACTTATGCCGCTATGTTATTATTGGGTAAAAATGATGACGATTATCTTATGAATGGATATAATGCTAAAATAACTTGGAAGTTATATGATGGTTTAAATGTAATAGATTATGAGCACTTTGGTATACCATTTTTAGTAAATGCAGAAAATGCAAAAAATAAAATAAGAAATTTAAGATATCGCTATATGGTTAATGAAAATACTTTATTTCCTTTTGAAGTAGACCAATATGATAGTTTTATATTAAGAGAATTAATTAATAATTGTATAGTGCATCAGGATTATCGTTTAAAAGGAACGATAAATATAATGGAATTTAAGGATAAGTTAATAATTACTAATGAGGGCCATTTTATACCTGAAAAAGTTGAGACAGTTTTAAAAGATGGTTATTCTTCACCTTATTACCGCAATCAATTTTTAGCAAATGCAATGGTTAATTTAAATATGATTGATACTGTAGGAAGTGGTATAAGAAGAATTTATAATATACAAAAAAATAAATTTTTCCCTATGCCTGATTATGATTTAACAGATACAAATAGAGTTAAAGTCACTTTATATGGAAAAATAATTGACGAGAATTATAGTAAAGTTTTATTTGAAAAGACAAATTTGGATATAGAAGAAATAATGCTATTAGATAGAGTACAAAAGAAATTTTTAATTACTAAGGAGCAAAGTGACTACCTAAAAAGCAATAATTTAATTGAAGGAAGGTATCCTAATATTTTCGTTTCTTCTAGTATTGCTGAAATCACAAATGAAAAGGAAGCTTATATATATAATGTTGGTTTAGAAAATGATTTTTATAAAAGTCTTATTCTAAAGTATATAACTGAATTTGGACAAGCAAGTAGAAGGGAAATCTTAAATTTATTAAAAGATAAACTTCCAGCGTCATTAAACGACATTAATAAAGAGAACAAAATCAAATATTTATTACAATCATTAAAATATGAGGGAAAAATATATAACGATAAATCTAATCAATTATCTTGCTGGAAACTAAAAAAGTAATAGTATGTTGTTTCTACCGTTTTTCACCAATTTACTACCGGTTTCTACCAGTTTTCTACCGGTTTTCACCAATTTACTACCGGTTTCTACCGGTTTTCTACCGGTTTCTACCGGTTTTCTACCGGTTTTCACCAGTTTACTACCAGTTTTCTACCGGTTTCTACCGGTTTTCACCAATTTACTACCGGTTTTTTAAAAAAAACTATCATGTTATTTATGATAGTTTTCGTTATTTAAGATTTTAAATACTCTATATATTTGTTCTAAAAGTATTCCTCTAAATAATCCGTGAGGAAATGTTAGTTTTGAAAAAGATATTAAGTCATTGCTTATGTTTTTTATTTCGTTATCTAATCCATCACTTCCACCTATTATAAATGTTATATTTGATTTTCCATTTATTAATAGGTTATTTATTTTATTTTTTAGTTCTATTGTGTTTAGTTCTTTACCTTCAATACATAATGATATTATATAGTCTTCTTTATTTAATACTTTTAGTATTTCTTTTTTTTCTTCTGTTATGTTTGAGTCTTTTAGTTCTATTATTTCAAGTTTATGATATTTGTTTATTCTAGTTTTATAATCATTTACTAGATTTTTTAAGTATTCTTCTTTTAGTTTACCTATACATATTATTTTTATCATTTTATACCTCGGTTAATTCACTTTGACTAGCGCATACTATGTTACTAAATTCTACATTATTTTCCTTTAGTATTTCCATGTTTGTATTAAGGGCTAGTTCTTTTGTATTGTTTTCTTCTGAGAGGTGTGCTAGTACTACTTTTTTTGTGTTAGGTCCTATTAATCTACTAAGGTAGCCTGCACATAATACATTAGACATGTGTCCTTTATCACTTAATATTCTTCTTTGTAAGTATTCTGGATAAGGACCTTTTATTAATTTTTCTGTATCATGATTACTTTCTATAATATAATATGTTTTATCTTTTAGATAAGTAAAGTATCTTTGGTTAATGTATCCAGTGTCTGTAATATAAACTAAACTTTCATTATCTTTTTCTATTAAATATCCATTTGAAGTTATTGCGTCATGTGAAGTAGGTATTGGTTTTATTAGTATGTCTTCTACCATCATTTCGTCTGTTAGGTATACACTTTTTTCATAAGGCTCAGGTAGTAATTGGTCTTCTATTTCTTTTGTTATATATAATAGTGGTTTTACTTTATTTAGAAATACTTTTAATCCGTATGTATGGTCTGTATGGTCATGTGTAATTAGTAGTATATCTATTTCTTTTGGGTCTACTTTTATTTTATCTAATTTTTCTTTTATTTGTTTATAGGAAAATCCAATATCTATTAAGATTTTTTTTGTTCCTAAATCAATTAGTGTAGAGTTTCCTTTTGAACCACTTCCTAGTACTACAATTTTCATTAGTAAATATAGTTAAAACCTCCTCCTAATGGGTCTAAGTATTCACCATTTAGTATTATACGGAAGTCTAAGTGTGTTCCTGTGGCTTTACCTGAGTAACCCATATATCCTATTACTTGACCAATATCTACTACCATATCTGTTGTTAAGCCTGCAGCAAATTCGCATAAGTGCATGTATATTGTTTGATATCCTGAACCATGGTCTATCCATATGTTGTATCCCATGTCATCAGCATAACCCATTTTTGTTATTGTTCCACGGTTAGCTGCATATATTGGAGAACCATAACCAGTACCAGATATATCAATACCTCTGTGGTAATCACGTCCTCCATAAACTGGGTCTGTACGCCAACCAAATAATTCTGTTATTACATATGGAGAGTTTGTAGGCCAACGCCATACTGTGATGTCTCCTGTGTTTCCTCCATAGAAACCACCCTTTACTACTACTTCTGTAACTGGCTCTTGTATTACTATTGTTGAATCTTGTTCAGTTACAAGTTGTGTTATTACTCCGTTTATTGTTTCAGTTTGATAAGCCATTCTGCTTATTCCTTTTTGTCCTTCTGTATCTACCCATGTTGTACCTACTTTATATGTGTTATCATATTTTATTTCAGTTTTGTAGTCTACTTCTACGTCTTCTACAGTACGTGTTTGAACAGCTACACTAACTTTTGGATTAATTAGCCCAATGTTTAGTTCTTGCCCTGCATAAAGTAAAGCTTGTTCACTTACTAAGTCTGGATTAACTATAAGTAATTCTTTTACGCTTAGTTCATATTCATTAGCTATGTCTTTTAGTGTTTCACCTGCTTTTACTATATGTGTCCCTTGTGCTTCGTCAGTACCAAATAGTAAGTATCTACTTAACTCAGTAGTATCTGTATATATTTTATCTTCTGTACTTAGATATTTTTCTTTTACTGTTATGTTTTCTTTTATAGATACGTCTTGTATTGTACTACCTGTAGTTACTATTTTTTCTTGTTTGTTTTCTAAGTATTTTTCATATTGTTCTTCATTTACAAATGCTTTTACTGTGTTATCAATTGCATTATCAAAGTCTTCTTCTTTAAGTACATTTATAGTGTCTATTTCATTTTCATTATGTACTATTTTTATTTCGTAACCTTTAACTGTGAATGGTTCAGCGTCTTTGATTTTGTTATATACTTCTGTTACGTTATCAAGTTTACCAGTGTAAGTTACTAATTTTGTTGTTTCTAGTCCTAATGGAGCATAGATTTTATTTACGTCATATTTTTTCTTAAGACTATTTTGTTCTTTATCTATTAGGTTATATAGTTCGTCTTCATTTCTTATTATTCCGATAGATTTTCCATCTAGGTACACTTCATATACTGTTGACGGAGTATCTGCATAATCCTTTCTATCTAATCCTAATATAAATGTTAAACCCGTCAGCACTACGGCTATTAATATCCCCCAGTAAATACTTTTTCTACTCATTATCTTCCTCACCTTTTAAATAATTTTTGAAGTTTGTATAACTTCTTTCAAACATTAAATCTATAGTACCAGTACTACCACTCCTGTGTTTTGATATTATTAGTTCTACTGGCGATAAGTCTGGTCTATCTTTTGTTTTAAATTTATAGTAATCATCACAATATATGAACATTACTATATCTGCATCTTGCTCGATTGAACCACTTTCTTTTAAGTCACTCATTATAGGTCTTTTGTCTTCTCTTGATTCAACACCACGAGATAGTTGGGCAAGTGCGATTACTGGAACTTCTAATTCCATAGCTAGTTTTTTTAAGTCTCTTGATATTTCACTTACTTCGTTTGTTCTTTGTCCTGCGTATTTGCTTGAACCACTTATTAGTTGTAAGTAGTCTATTATTATTACGTCTAGTCCAGAAGCACTGTTTTTTAGTCTTCTACATTTGCTTCTTATTTCAGCTACTGTTATACCTGGTGTATCGTCTATATACATTTTTGTATCAGCAAGTAAACTTAGTGTTTCATTATATTTTTTCCAATCAGTGTGGTCAAATCTTCCTGTTCTTAGTTTTTGTGAATCTATTTGTCCTACTGAAGAAAACATTCTATTTACTATTTGTACAGCACCCATTTCTAGATTAAATAAGGCTACTGATTTTTTGTAGTTAATTGCCATGTTGGTTGCCATGTTATTTGCAAGAGAAGATTTTCCCATACCAGGACGTCCTGCGATTATGATTAGTTCGTTTTCGTGAAATCCTGTTGTTTTTTTATCTAAATCATAAAATCCAGTAGGTATTCCCGTTACTTCTCCACCATTTTTTGCTAGAAATTCAATTTGCTCTTGGGCTTTATCTAGTACATCTTGTATTGGTCGAATTTCTTTTACCATTCTTTCGCTGTTAACGCTTAGTATGCTTTTTTCTGCATTTTCTACTATTGTGTTTACGTCTTCTTTTTCGTCGTAGCACTCATCAATTATAGAGGTTGATTTATCTATTAGTGTTCTTAATACATATTTTTCAAATATTATGTTAATATAAAAATCTATATTAGCAGGTGTTGCAACTGACTCGATTATTTCAGTAAGATATTCAAGTCCTCCGACTGTACCTAGTAGTTTCATTTTTTCAAGTTCATTTGATACTGTTGTGACATCTGCTACTATATCTTTACTTCTTAATTTCTGTAATACACTAAATATGTTTTTATGTGCTTCAGTGTAAAACATATCAGCAGATAATTCTTCACATACTTTATCTAGTGCACTCTTGTTAAGAAAAGCACAACCTAATGCATTTATTTCTGCTTCTATGTTTTGGGGTTCTTTTCTTGCCATGTTACTTCACCTCTTCTAAAACAATTTCTAGGTTAGCTACGACTTTCTTATGTAAATTTATTTTAGCTATATGTGTTCCTAATGTGTTGATATTATTTATTTCTATTATTTTTTTGTCTACATTTATTTTTTTCTTTTCTAGTTCTTCACTTATTTGTTTAGTTGTAATGCTTCCAAATACTTTACCATTAGCACCAGTATTTACTTTGAATACTAATTTCATTGTTTCTAATTTTTCTTTTAATTTAGTACATGATAAAATTAGTTCTTCTTCTGTTTCCTTTCTTTCTTTTATTTGTGAAGCAAGAACTTCGTTACTTTTTTGTGTATAGGCAACTGCTTTTTTAGATTTAATTAGAAATGAAGCAAATCCATCTTTTAAATCTTTAATTTCATCTTTTTTTCCAGTACCTTTTATATTTTCAATGAGTATTACTTTCATAACTCCTCCGCGTATAAATTATACCATACCGCAGACGATGTCCGCAACCTAATCACCAAAAAATTCCAAGAAAAACTTGGAATTTTTTTACAAAACACATT